>DASCNB010000224.1:0-5193 GCA_036011265.1 Nitrospinota bacterium
TGCTTGCCGCAACGAACCGTAATCTTGCGGAAATGGTAAAAGAAAAAAAGTTCCGCGAGGACCTGTATTATAGATTGCGGGTGGTTGAATTAAAGATGCCTCCTTTGAGAAATCGCAAAGAAGATATCCTTCCTCTCGCAAAATTGTTTTTAGACAGATTTTCTAAAAGATATAAAAAAAAGATAACAGGCTTTGATCATTTTTTCAGCGATTTTCTTACCCGGTATCAATGGTCGGGTAATATCAGGGAGCTTCAAAACGTTATAGAATCCGCAGTGGCGCTGACCTATGATAAAAAATTGACTTTAAAGGATGTTCCTGGATATTTAAACATCAGCTCTATGCAAGACGAAAAAGGAAGCAGACCGGTAAAAAAAATTGACGATGAAATTTTAAATGCAGTCGCTAATGCCCTCCACGTCATGAAAGGAGCCAGCCAGGCTGAAATTGCCAAAGCCCTCGGAATAACACCCGCTACCTTGTGGAGAAAAAGGAAAGAGATTAAAACAAAAAGGGACATTCGTTAAGCCGGACAAACCTCCTCTTAACCTGGTACTTAGTAAGCGGCAAAAGTTTAACGAAACAGATTATTTTATTTGATTTTAAAACACCGCCATATTAATATTAATGGTTTGTGCACTTAAAACTATTTCAGTGATTATAGTACTTCAATCTTGCAACATCGTATTTTTTTAGGCACTGTTTAGCCCTTTATTTTTACAGTGCCTTATGCAATGCTTAGCAAAGTTTTTTTGTTCACCAGAGCGTTAGCTCCATTTGGTTGTGGCCCTAGCCACTCCGTGTAGTCAGTGGTTTAATTAATTTTTATGCGAAGCGATAAAATAAAAAAAGGACTGGAAAGAGCGCCGCACCGCTCACTACTTTACGCAACAGGACTGCCCAAGGAGGAGATGGATAAACCTTTTATAGGTCTAATTTCAAGCTTTACCGACTCCGTTCCCGGACATATAGGTTTCCGCGATCTTGAGAGGGCAATTGAAAAAGGTATACACAGTGGAGGAGGATATTGTTTTCTTTCTTCAGTCCCCGGCATTTGTGACGGGATTGCTATGGGGCACAAGGGAATGCATTACTCCCTTCCCACACGCGAACTGATAGCGGATATTGTTGAATCCGTTGTTGAAGCTACCTGTTTTGACGGACTTGTTTTATTGACGAATTGTGATAAGTTTACTCCGGGGATGCTGATGGCTGCAGCCCGCCTTGATATCCCGGCTGTTGTTGTAACTGCGGGTCCGATGGTTTCAGGAAGATATAAAACAAAACGGCTCTCTTTAGTTCGGGACACTTTTGAAGCGGTTGGAAGATGCCAGGCAGGAGAAATTAGCGAGGATGAAGTCTCTAAACTGGAAATGGAAGCCTGCCCGGGGCCCGGTTCCTGCCAGGGTTTATACACGGCTAATACCATGTCTTGTTTAACAGAGTCGATGGGAATGTCTCTTCCCGGTTGTGCCACTGCTTTGGCCGTATCCTCTAAAAAAAGAAGGATCGGTTATGAAAGCGGAATGAAGGTAGTAGAACTCGTCAAGAAGGGGATTACTACACGGCAGGTTCTGACACAAGCTGCTTTTGAAAACGCGATCCGGGTTGATTTATGTCTGGGCGGTTCTACAAATACTGTTCTACATTTGCCGGCTATTGCTCATGAAGCCGGTATTGAACTGGAGTTAGAGCTTTTTGATAAATTAGGAAAAGAGTCTCCGCAGTTAACCAACATACGTCCCGGCGGTGAACATTTTATGGAAGACCTGGAATATGCCGGTGGAATACCCGGAGTATTAAATGTTTTAAAAGACAGGCTAAGCGACAATATTACAGCAAGCGGTAAAAAAATAAAAGAGATTGCACAAAGAGGAGAAGTCTCTGATGATGAAGTCGTCAGACCCCTTAACAATCCATTCAAAAAAGAAGGGGGAATCGCTATTCTCAGGGGGAATTTAGCCCCGGATGGCGCGGTTGTGAAGCAATCGGCTGTAAGTGAGAAGGCGCTTAATTTCACAGGAACTGCAAGGGTTTTTAACTCTGAAGAAGATGGAATGAAAGCTATAATGAAAAAGACAATTAAAAGCGGAGATGTGGTTGTTATACGGTATGAAGGCCCGAAAGGTGGCCCTGGCATGAGAGAAATGCTGTCTCCTACTGCTGCTATCGCTGGAATGAACTTGTCCGATTCGGTAGCTTTGATTACAGATGGTAGATTTTCCGGAGGCACGCGTGGCCCCTGCGTAGGGCATATTTCACCGGAAGCAATGGCTGGCGGAACTATTGCCCTTATTGAAGAAGGTGATAAAATAAGTATTAATATCCCTGAAAGAAAAATTGATTTATTGGTTTCCGATGGTGAGATGAAAAAACGAAGGAAGGCATGGAAGGCCCCGGAGCCAAAAATAAAAAAGGGGTATTTAGCTCGGTATCAGAAACTTGTGACGTCGGCTAACACCGGCGCGGTTTTGAAATAAAGAATTTAACCACGAATTATACAAATTTCACTAATTATGAAAATGACAGGCGCGAAAATTTTTCTTGAAAGTTTGTTGAAAGAAGGGGTAGACACTATTTTTGGTTTTCCCGGCGGGGCTGTTCTGCCTATTTATGATGTTTTATACGACGCGCCGATACGGCATATTTTAGCAAGGCATGAGCAGGGCGCGACCCATGCTGCGGACGGTTACGCGCGGGCGACCGGAAAGCCGGGAATTTGCCTGGTTACTTCAGGTCCCGGCGCTACTAATACCGTGACCGGTATTGCGACAGCATACATGGACTCCATACCTATTATTGTTTTTACCGGTCAGGTCCCAACCGCGCTTATTGGAAATGACGCTTTTCAGGAAGCGGATATTGTAGGGATAACACGACCATGCACAAAACATAGTTATCTGGTAAAAGACGTCAGAGACCTGGCAAAGACCATTAAAGAGGCTTTTTATATAGCAACAACAGGAAATCAAGGGCCGGTTTTGATAGATTTGCCAAAAGATGTTTTAAATGCTGAAACTAAATTTGAATACCCCGGCACCGTAAATATGAGGAGTTACAAACCAACTGTTGAGGGACACATCAGGCAGATTAAGAGAATGGCTGATGAAATTGCCCGTTCAAAAAGACCGGTTATTTATGCCGGCGGCGGAGTCATTCTCTCTAACGCGTCAGAAGAACTGGTTGCTCTTGCAAAGAATACTCAAATTCCTGTAACCACTACCCTGATGGGACTTGGTTGTTTCCCCTCTACCGGCAAACTATCTCTTGGTATGTGTGGAATGCACGGAACCTTCAGATCCAACATGGCTATAACAGAGGCCGATCTTCTGATAGCTATCGGCGCCAGGTTTGATGACAGGGTTACCGGCAAATTGGATGAATTTTCCGTTAAATCCAGAAAAATTCAAATTGATATAGATCCTACATCTATCGGAAAAAATGTGAGGGTAGACTTGCCGGTCGTAGGAGATATTAAGAATGTTTTGAAAAAATTGAACTCCCAGATAAAGCAAACAAAGAAAGACTGGACACAAGATACGAAGCCATGGCTTCGGAAGATTGAAAAATGGAAAAGAACTTTTCCTCTGGCTTACAAACAGGGAAAAAGCTCAATCAAACCGCAGTATGTAATTGAACAGATAGCTGAAATTACAAAGGGAGACGCTATTTATGTGACAGACGTAGGTCAGCATCAGATGTGGGCAGCGCAGTATCTGAATTTAAAAAAACCGAGAACATTCTTGACCTCCGGCGGCCTGGGAACCATGGGCTATGGTTTTCCGGCAGGAATCGGCGCGCAGGCCGCTTTTCCAAAGAAGGCTGTTTTTGTTCTTTCCGGGGACGGCAGTTTTCAAATGAATTTGCAGGAGTTGATTACTGCAGTTCAGCATCAACTTCCGGTTAAGGTAGCGATAATAAATAACGGTTTTCTCGGTATGGTGCGGCAATGGCAACAGCTTTTTTATGATAAAAGATATTCACACGTCTGTATGGCCAGTGCGCCTGATTTTGTCAAGTTAGCCGAATCTTACGGGGCCCTTGGATTAAGGGCGAAAAAACCTGACGAAGTAAAAAAAACAATTGAAAAAGCCCTGGCGTATAAAGGGCCGGTGGTTATTGACTTTGTAGTTGCTAAAGAAGAAAACGTTTACCCTATGGTTCCCGCGGGAAAAGGAATCCATGAAATGTTGCTGGTTTAATTATGAAACATACAATATCGGTTTTAGTAGAAAATAAATTCGGAGTTTTATCCAGAATTTCCAGTCTCTTCAGCGGAAGGGGATTTAATATCGAAAGCCTGTCTGTCGCGGAAACAATGGACCCGTCCATCTCAAGAATGACAATTGTTACCAGGGGGAGCGATCAGATTATCGAGCAAGTAACAAAACAGTTAAACAAGCTGGTAAATGTCATTAAAGTCAATGACCTCACTGAAGAAAAGTTCATTGACCGCGAGATGGTCCTGGTCAAAGTTGATACGGAACAATCTGTCAAACGGGATGAAGTTCTGAGAATAGTTGAAATCTTTCGATGTAAAGTAGCGGACGTTAGCCCAAAAGCTTATACCATTGAAGTAACCGGAGATGAAGGAAAGATTAAGGCTATTGTTGACATGCTTAAGCCAATAGGAATAAAGGAGATTGTCAGAACAGGACGCATTGCCATGACACGCGGGGGTAAAGCCTTCAAAGGATAAATCGTTGCTGGTTATTAAGTTTTAGTTTGCAGACACTGGTTATTAAATATGTTATCTGCAGTCTATGAGAATGAGGCACTCTTCTGTTTACCCGGTTTTTAATTGAAAAAACACATTTTTAAATTAGGAGGAACTTAATGGTAAAAGTTTATTATGACAAAGATGCTGATCTTAAATTATTAAAAAGTAAAACCATTGCGGTTATAGGATATGGAAGCCAGGGGCATGCCCACGCCCTGAATCTTCATAACAGCGGAATAAAAGTTGTCGTGGGACTTCGCAAGGAAAGCATCTTTCGTAAAAAAGCTTCAAAGGACGGCTTGAAGGTAATGACAACGGCAGATGCCGCCAAAGCAGGCGATATAATTATGATATTAATTCCCGATGAAAAGCAGGGAGATGTTTATCGAAAGGATATCGCGCCGCAATTGAAAAAGGGAAAAGCAATTGCTTTTGGACACGGCTTTAATATTCATTTTGGACAAATTGTACCG
>DASCNB010000225.1:0-7621 GCA_036011265.1 Nitrospinota bacterium
GATTGCCACTTGCCGCCTGGCCTGGTAGATAAATGGTATGTAAAAACAAAACAGGGAGTACATGACTCCCTGGTTCATATTTTTGGCGATCCGGAAAATCTGGATCACGTTGCGCTTAAAATTTCTGCCAGAAAAAATATTCATTCTGGTTCGTGCATGAAGTGTCATAAAAACCTGTTTCCCTCGGACTTGCCCCGGGGAGGCTTCAAGGCTCATAAAGCGTTTGAAAATCAGGAAGCGAATAGTTGTGTGGATTGCCATGTAAATCTGGTGCATGTTACTCCCAGTTGAATAGAGATTACGGATTTTGAAAACAATATCCGAAATCAGAAACGCAAAAATCTGAAATCTTTAAATTGGAGATTATTAAAATGAAAAACAATTTCTGTAAAAAAAGTAATTTTGCGGAAAGCCTTCCGCAATTCTCAATTTTAGCTGCATTATTCCTCTGCTTATTTGCTTTCAGTCTATTTTCACAAGTGGCTTATGCCGCAAGAAAGGGAGATGAAAGAGAAATTGCAAAAAAATGCATCCTTTGCCATGAGAAAGTGTCTCCGGGAATAGTAAACGACTGGGAAAAAAGTAACCATGCCCACGGCGATGTTACCTGTATTGACTGCCACCGCGCTGATCCGACAGACTCAGATGCATGGAACCACGAAGGCAGTTATATTTCCACGATCGTCAGCCCCAGGGACTGCTCCAAGTGTCATCCCAAAGCAGTGAAAGAGTTTGCTGATTCCAAACATTCAAGGGCCTCTACCTTTTTAAGATCTGAATCAGGAGACAGGGACAAGGATAATGTGCTGGCCTATGAAATCGAAGGCGCTGAAGCTGCAGTTGTGGGGTGCGAGAAATGCCACGGTAATGTTGTAAAAGTTAAAAACGGAAAATTTGAGCCAGGTACTTGGCCAAACGGTGGAATTGGTAGGGTAAACCCTGATGGAAGCCGCGGGTCTTGCACTGCTTGCCATACCAGACATGTCTTTTCCGTTGCAGAAGCCAGGAAGCCGGAGACTTGCGGTACATGCCACATGGGGCCCGATCATCCGCATATAGAGATATATCTGGAGTCCAAGCATGGGGTCATTTATTCCAGCGAA
This sequence comes from Nitrospinota bacterium, assembly GCA_036011265.1. Lineage (GTDB taxonomy): Bacteria > Nitrospinota > Nitrospinia > CAJXCL01 > CAJXCL01 > CAJXCL01. Next base: position 1,104 of record DASCNB010000225.1, read on the forward strand.
AAAGAGAAGTGGAATTTTGATGCCCCTGGAAATTCTTGGGACGTTAAACATTTTCGAGCGCCTACCTGCGCGACATGCCACATGTCCGGCATTGGCAAACTTGAACCAACTCATGATGTTGGGAAGCGTCTTTCGTGGGTCTTAAGATCTCCTCTTTCCATTAAAACCAAAGGCTGGCAGGCTAAAAGAAAAGAAATGAAAGAAGTCTGCCTTTCCTGCCATTCAGATGGATGGGCGGAGGGATATTATTTTCAACTTGACAATGCGATAGCTCTTTATAATGAAGAATATTATAAGCCAGTTAAAAAGGCGTTGGATGAACTATACGAGCTCGGCATATTAACAAAAAAATCATTTGATGAAGAAATTGAATATACCTGGTTTGAATACTGGCACCATGAAGGAAGAAGAGCAAGGATGGGCGCCGCGATGATGGGGCCGGATTATGCCCAATGGCATGGTTTTTATGAACTGGCCAAACATCGCCTTAAACTTTTAAATAAGATAAAAAAAATGAAAAGCAAAAAATTGAACCATAAGGAATAACCTATGACACCGGCACTAAGCAGCGAAGAAGCTTACAAAAATGTTTTGAGAGGGTTGTGGAAAAATCGCAGGGGTACTTATGAGGAATGGGAAACCCTCATTCAGGAGCTCTCTCATTATGGGATGACTGAAGAGAAAGCGCGAGGGATAGAACCGGACGTAAAAAAATCTCTTGGGATTGACGTTCCCTGGTCTATTTTCGATAAACCCCGGATTGAAACTTCAAGAGAAAAGATTGCAAAACGTTTCTTTTTCTTTTCACTGAGCTTTTGCTTTTTTTTGGCCATGCTCTGGATTTACCAGAGAGTTGAACTGAAGGAAACTCAGGACATGTCCTCGACGTTTGACGAAACATCTTTAAAAGTAATCAAGCAAAGAAGTGATAAAGCGTTTCTGCCTTTTGACAAAATGGTGGAAATTAAAGGAGGAAACTTCTTAATGGGAAGCAGTGATGGTGACTTCGATGAAGAACCGGTCCACAGGGTCCATTTACTTCCTCTTCAGTTGTCCAGATATGAGGTGACATACCTTCAATTCCAGGAATTTATTAAAGAGAATCCTTATTGGATAAAAGGAAAACCGGGAATGAATGAAGTGGATTTGGATTATCTGAAAGACTGGAATGGAACTGACTACCCGAAAGGTAAGGATAACTTTCCTGTTGTTTATGTAAGCTGGCATGCTGCTTCAGCCTACGCTTACTGGGCCGGAAGACGGCTGCCGACAGAAGCTGAATGGGAGTATGCCGCAAGGGGAGGCTTGAAGGGAATGCCTTATCCGTGGGGAAAGTCATTAGAATTCTGGATAGCAAATGTGAAAACAAAGGGATTTATGAATATACCGAAACCTGTCGGTAATTATAGTATGAACGGTTTCGGAGTATTTGACATGGCAGGAAATATTAAAGAATGGACGTCCGATGGGTATTCACTTTATAGCATGTCAGAACAAAAATATCCCAGAATGACTACAAACCGGAGGTATAAAGTTATCCGAGGCGGATCGTGGAAAACCTTTGATAGAGACGCAAGAGTGTCGAAAAGGTGGAGGGAACGTCCGAATTATTGCGGGCCTGATATAGGTTTTCGCGTCGCAGCAGATATTCAAACTTAAAGCAAATGCAAAAAATGAGATTCTTCGGTCGCGGAGCCTGTGCTGAACAAAGAGAAGCACTCTATCAGAATGACACGCAGGAGGTTTTAGATTGTCATTCTGAGCGCCAGCGAAGAATCTCCTGGTTGTTGTTATAAAAATTATTAATCTTTATTTTTTTAGGAGGAGATGACAATGAAAAAAGAGGTCCAGAATTTAAATAGAGAGGAAAACACTATAAAAGAAGACGAAGTTCAAAAAACAGAAAAAGAAAAAATGGGAAAGATGAAAGCAATCGCGCCGGTTATTCTTTTTGCCGCGGGTTTGTATTTTTCATTCGGGACCAATGACGCGGAAAAATATTCTGTTGTTCAGAAATGGCCGTCCGGAAATCTGAAAGTAGTTACTACAGCGGGATTATACTGGGCAGGGCCTTTTTCAAAGATTACCGAGTTAAAAAGATCAAGCGTTGTTAAATTCTCCCAGGGTAAAGCTGGCGAAGAGACTATTGACGAATCAATCTTTGTTCGATTTAAAGATAACGGAACGGCCAGGATTAAAGGTGTAGTAAAATATCTTCTTCCCGATAATTCTGAAAAAATCCGTATGATAAAAAATGAACTGGGCAATAATGAAGTTATTTCGAAAAAGGTCCTTAGAAATTATATCAACCAGGTTCTTGTTAAAACAGCTTCAAAATATACAAGCAGCGGATCTATAAGGAATCGCGCTGCTTTTTTTAACGATATCAATGATGGACTAAAAAGTGGAGAGGGGCCTACGGGTCGTTACTCTATAAAGATACTGGCATTCACTCTTAATAAAATAATTTACGACCAGCAGTCTCAAGCCAAATTTGACGAACAACGTCTTCTGGAACAGCAGAAAAATAACGCCAAAATTCAGGCTGAAAAGGCACAGCAGGACGCTATCACGGCAAAAGCAGAAGGAGAAAAACTGATAGCCCTAACAAAAGCAAGAGAAGAAAATCTTAAGTTTGAGGCTGCGATCAGGGCGGAAAAGGCGGCGGAAATCGCGAAAATAAAGGCCGATGAAGAAAAAATGGTCGCGATTACAGCCGCGAAAAAGGAGTTTGATGTTGAAAAACTGGAACTTGAAAAGGCAAAGCTGGAAAAAGAAGTTATGCTTTTGAGGGCCGAAGGTAAACGGGGCGCTGCTTTGAAGGAAGCGGAAGGGAGAAAGGCCCTGGCCGAGGCGGACAACTCACTGGAACTCCGGCTCAAAACACAAAAAGAGATGATGATCGGTATGGCCCAAGCATTAAAAGATATAAAGGTACCGTCCGCGATAATAGGGACATCGGGAAATTCGTCCGGTAACCCTATCCTCGATCTTTTTTTGATGAACCAGATAAAATCGTTAACAGATATTAAGTCAGCGGAACAGTCCGACGAGTAATCTGGTAGTTCCTGGATTTTGATCCGCAGATTCGCCTTTTTGTCATGCTCGAGTGTTCCCCGTTTTCACGAGGACATGCCCTATCGGGTATCCAGAATCACAACCTGGGCTGGATTCCCGATAAATGCTTTCGGGAATGACATGTGGGAAGCATTCGGGAATGACAGGTTGGAGACTGAGCCATTTCGAGCGTTTCGCTTGTCATTCTGAGCACATATGTTTCGCTCAGTGTAAACTCCGTGAAGAATCTCATTCTTCTACGCTTTCAGCTTGTCCTGAGTGGAAAGAAGGAATAAACTCCACGAGAAATCTGACTTGAGCAGATGAAGAGCACTATGCGAAAAAAAAGGAATCAGTAAATTTCAGGTTGTAATACCTTTTTTGCGGGTCAGGTTCTGCAGGATAGATAGGATACCACGTGGGGTATCCCACTGTGGCTGGATAAAAACATCATGTAAATCTTGTTAATCCTGTCTAAAAAAGTAGTTGATCTATTGTCTTTTCTTAATTTCCTTTATTATCTGATCACGAAACTTGCCCGCGCCTCCGTTGGCAGGATGTCTTACTGTTGGCGCGTCGATGCCAAGTTTTTCCAATTGAACTTTTGCTTTGTTTCCTACAGCGATTATCTTTGAAAAATTTATTAAGTGAAGTAGTTCGTGGATAACCTCATTCCCTTTCTCCATTTCTATGTCAGACGGAGTCCTGTTGGACAACATTCCTTTTTCAGGATTATAAGGATGCCAGGGAAAGGCGTTCCAGAAGACAAAATTCTTTGGGTCAAAGCCAGATGTTATAAGGCACTCCCAAACAATTGTTGCCGTTGGTTCTGAAAAGCCATCTTTTTTAACGGATGGTTTGCTTGTTCGCTGAGGTTTCATCCCGGAAAATACATGATGGGGTGTAATCGACTTATGTGTCATTAGTCCCAGCAAAATTCGCTCCGATGTCATGGGAATTCCGCTGAAATGACCTCCCTGGTATCCTAAAGCCTCAGCGATAAGGAGGTACCTTGCTTTTTTTCTTTCAGACAGATACTGCTCAAGCTGCAACCGTCTTATAGAGTAGGAGTTAGAATTAATATCATTTTCCCTGTCCCGCCTGAACCAGGGATTAAACACATTATCTAATTTCACTGTTTTAAGTTTTCTGAAAAAACTGTCCATTGATTAATATCTTTGCCTAAGTCTTGCGTAAGTTGCAGTGCTTTGCATAAGCCGCTGTACAAAAGCAAAGCTAAGCCTTGCATAAGTCGCAGTAAAAGAAAAACCAAACTGCGACTAAACAGCGGGGCTAAAAAAGGAAGAACCAAACAGTGCCTAAAAAGGGCAAACCAAGTCTTGCATAAGTCGTTGTAAAAGGCAAATAACAAACAACGACTAATCTGCGACTAAGCTTTGCATAAGGCACTGTAAAAAGAAGAAGCAAACAGTGCCTAAAAAATAAACTTGATTAAAACAAACCCGAGGATGAGCAGAATGGTGAAGATAATGGTGAGCAGGTTAAAATATTTATCTATAAAAGTTTTAATTGGGCTTCCAAATTTATAAATCAGTGTGGCAACGATAAAAAACCGGGCGCTTCTGCTAACGAAAGAGGCGAGGAGAAATACACCGAAATCAATTTTGAAGGCCCCGGCCGCAATGGTAAAAACCTTGTATGGTATTGGCGTGAAGCCCGCTATTCCCACGGCCCATGCATTGTACTGGTTATATAAGCTTCCTATATGTTCATATTTATCCATGACGCCGTAAAATTCTAAAATAGGTTTTCCGATAGTATCCATTAGCTCCACTCCTATAAGATATCCAAAAGCTCCTCCGAGAACAGAGCCGATAGAGCAGATTAAAGCGTATCTGAAAGATTTGAGAGGAATGGATATAGCTAAAGCAATCAGAAGTATATCAGGTGGAATTGGGAAAAAAGACGATTCACAAAAGGCAAGGATAAAAAGAGCCCATGCGCCGTAAGGGGTTTCCGCCCAGTGCAATACCCAGTCGTATGTTTTTCTAATTAGCTTGAAGGTCAATTGGAAATCTTGTAGTATCCACGTTTTCTTTTTGTGGTGATATTTTTTTTCTATACTGCTTTACTTCTTTAAGCATGGAAAAACCGCAATCCTTTTTGTTTAAATAACAATCCCGTTCAAAGTCATTTCCATAAATTAATGTTTTATCTTCCTTTTCCGCTATTTGCAGCTTTTTCTTAATCTTTAAGGGTTTGAAGGAAGAAATTAAAAGAGAGTCTGCGACAGTTGTAGCTTTTTTTCTTACTTCAGGAGGTTCTAAATTTACCACACTCTGGGCGAAATTTCTAATGATTATAACTTTTGAAGCCTGAGCTGTCGGCTGGCTTTTGATTTCTTTTTTTTTAATCATTTGTTGAGGTTTAATCATTCGTTCAGGGTGGGATAATAAAAGTTTTTTTTCCTGCTCGGGTATGCTTGGTTTGAAGGAAGAATTTAAAATAGTGTCCGCGACAAATGATGATCTCTTTTCGCTTGTTTCGGGAGTCTTTAACTTTATTGCACCCTGGGCTAAAATTCTAATGACTTTAGTTTCCTTAACCTCAACAACCGGCAGGCTCTTGGTTTCTTTTTTTTTAATCATTTGTTGAGGGTTAATTATTTGTTCAGGGTCAAGTAATAAAAGTTTATTCTCATTTTCAGTGATGTCTGTCCCTTTTTCATTCCATTTTCTAAAAACTTCAGTTTTTTGATAATAAACATCCAGGTCATTCGTTTTAATGTCTTTCACTGTTTCACCTCTTGATACAGAGATATCGATCATAAATGAAAGCATGAAAACTATAATAAATAGAAGGTATTTGGTCATTAAAGATTCAACGGCATTTGAAGAAAAAATCTTTATAGAATTAGCAAAAACCATGGTTTATAATTTTCCTCTACGTTTTTTGATTTACGTGATAGCTTGCCGCTGATAACTTTTAGTTTTCCAGCTTTTTAACTATTAATTTAAGACCGACAATATTTTCTACGACTACTTTTTCGCCTTTTTTTATTTTGCCAGCATCCGGTGAAGATATCTCAGCAACCCAGTGTTCACCGTGCAAGAATACTTCTCCTTTCGGGTTCAGGTTGGTTTCTGCGGTACCTGTTTCCCCCACCATTCCTTCCATGCCGGAAACCACTTTTTGTTTATGCGACCGGATTGCCAGGTGTACCACAAGTGCTGCCAGTGCTCCCATCGATAAGACAGTAGGAATTACCACACTCCAGGATAAACTCATATAAGGCACATCTGAATCGATAAGCATTAAAGATCCTAAAAGCATAGAAATGACTCCTCCAACGCTTAAAAGGCCGTAACTGATGACTTTAATTTCAGCTATAAATAAGAAAATACCGAATAGAATCAAAAGTAGGCCCGCGAAATTAATCGGAAGTGTTTGAAAGGCGTAAAAGGCGAGAATCAGGCTAATCGCTCCTACCACGCCTGGTA
>DASCNB010000226.1:0-12798 GCA_036011265.1 Nitrospinota bacterium
ATATATATTCAGTATTATTAAAAATTTCCCATTTCTCAGCCAAATCAGCTATCAAATTACCATTAATATCGAATGTTAAAAGCGAATTGAAAATTAACTGGATAACTTGAGTTGAGGCAAGGTCTAAAGCAAAACGCGGATCCAGATTAGTAGGACTATTTTCCATCCCAATCACTAAAAAATTTTTATTTTTCAGTTCGCTCTTTGAGCAGCCAGGATGAATAAAAAAAGCGGCAGATAACAAAAAACATAAAAATATTCTCAAAAGAAACTTGGGATTACATCTTAGATATTTAACAATGATAAACTCTGAAAATGCGGAAATATATCTATGAAAATCTAATATCAAAGGCACGACCCCGGTTTTGTTGTCAGGACTTCAGCTCTTTTTTATGCTGGAGATTACCACTCACTTTAGTTGGAGTGACAATGCCGCCGGAAACCACCAATTTAATGCCTTCTTCTACTGACATGGAAAGAGGCATAATGTCATCTTTCGGAACAAAAATTAGTAGTCCTGAGGTTGGGTTTGGTGTAGTGGGGATAAAAACATTGACGACACTTTTATTCGTATTTTCCTGTATTTCTCCTCTGGCTTCACAGGTAACAAACCCGAGAGAAAAAAGTCCTTTTCTCGGATATTCAACCATCACGACTTTATTGAATGCATCGAGCTGTGATTTTGAAACAGCATCTATAATTTGTTTAGCTCCCGAATAAATGCTTCGAGCCACAGGTATTCTTTCGACAATAATTTCACCAAGACTAAAAAGCTTTCTACCAAGAATGTTTTTAGTAATAAGGCCGGTAAAAATAATAATGACAATGGTCGCTACAAAACCTAACCCGGGGATAGATTGACCCTTAACTAACGGAAGTCCCAATAAAATCAATAATTTGACAAATGCAGGTGAAAGAAGATTATCCAGCTTTTGAAAAATAAATGTCAGAATAAAAACAGTAATGGAAATAGGAAGGAGAACAAGGAGACCCGCTATGAATAGATTTTGCAACTTGGTTCGTATTTTTTTAATCAACGCGCACCATTTCTTATTTATACCATAATGATAAATTTAATGGCCTGCATTATACATAATTGAACTTATTTTGACAAAAAATATTTCCATTGGACTAATGAAACTCTTTTAAAAAAAGCTTTTTTTATGAAAATTTAAGTTGTTTTGAGGAAATGTATGAAGTGATGCCTTATACCAAGCACAATTCCAAACATGTTCCGCTGATAAATTTTCCTTTAGTAAAAGGTTCCGAGCAAAAATGAATTTAATACTATGCTCATCCGGAGGAATAATGATAGCTCGAAATGCATAATTGGCTTTATTGCAAGTTAAAAGAATCATTTTAAAAATTTATTTTTTTTATGCTATTCTTAGAATCACTCTCAAGTATTAAAATTATCAAGATGATCATAAAAGAGCGTCTTTTCAAAAAACTTTTATTCTCGTCATTTAATGAGTTTAGAAATGCAGATTCCAGCAATGTAATAATACTTTTCCTTTTGTCGCTACTCTTTTTCCATTCAATATTTTTCAAACCAGATCATATTATTTATTCCGACTATTCAGATGTAATAGCCCAGCACATTTCATGGAAAAGCTTGATAAATAGTAATGGCCAGTTCAGTCTTTGGGATCCCTATACCTTTTCCGGCAGCCCTGCTTTTGCCAACCCCCAATCAATGTTTGTTTATCCTCTCAATTTTTTATTTTATCAGCTTCCTATTGAACAAGCTTTTGGCTACACATTCCTTCTCCATGTTTTTCTCTCAGGACTGTTTATGTTTTTTTGGGTGAGATGTTTAAAATTGTCCAGAGAGACTGCTTTAATTACTTCTTCTATCTACATGCTAAATACGACCTTTATTCTAAAAATACATGCGGGCTGGATATCCATGTATCCCGTAATAATGATGATCCCGCTCTTTTTCAATCTTTTGGAAAAAATAATACGCAAAAAGCGGTTTGTTGACGTGATCTATATGGGATTAGCGTTTGGGCTGACTTTCTATACTGCAAATTATCAACTCTTGCTCTATACAATATGCTTTTTATTTTTATACCTTCTTCTTAGAGTTTGTTTTTTCACCAATTTATATTTTGATAGCATTTATGAAAACAACAATCGTCAGGAGCCCTATAAAAGGATAAAAAGATTCCTTATTCTAAACATTAAATTCTTGGGGTCTATATTCGTCGGGATCATGTTAGCTTCATACCAAATGTTTCCTGTGCATGAGCTGAGCGGACTTTCAACACGAGATTTTGTATCTTCTGAATATTACAGTTTAAGCACACTAAAGTGGGACTCTTTCTTTACAATACTCTCTCCTGAGATATTTGGTTCTTTAAAGAATAATATCAATTCAGGCAATGAACTTTGGGAAAATTGTTTTTTTGTTGGCATAGCAGGCATTTATTTTATTGGGATTGGTTTTTGTTATAAAAGAAAAGGAGAGATTTATTTATTTCTAACCTTAACTTTACTGGTATTTTTTTATGCTATGAGCCAATCTGTTCAAAAATTCTTTTTTCATTTCTTTCCTTTTTTTAAGTATTTTATGCAGCCTGAACGTATTATCCCCCTGTTTGTTTTTTTTGCAATTTCTATGGCCGGGATTGGACTGGAGTTATTTTTTGATAAAGAAAAAAAGAACAAAATCAAGAATTACATTATTTCAATTTATTTGTTTTCAGCTTTATTGATCTGTTTTAGTATTCCCCCTTTTAACATATTTTTTTCCAAAAACGTTTTTGCAACTAATTTTCTTCCTACAGCTTTTTTATTTATTCTTTATAATACGGTTTGTTTCATAAATTTTAAAAAAAGGATCCAGCCTACTCTTCTTAAAACTTCTACATTCATAATTGTCATTTCGGAATTGTTTTTCTATGGAATGAAATATATAGACACGCGCAAAACTGAAGAAGCATTCCCTCTCATGGGAGTAACGGAGTATCTTAAACAAGACTCGTCAACTTTTAGAGTGTTGTTGGCAGGAAGGACAACCATTCCTTACGGTCAGGCAGGATATTATAAAATTCAGATCGTTAACGGCTACAATCCGTTAAATATTTCCCGCTATGTTGAATTTGCGAATATGGCTGCTGGAAAAACAGACGTGTTACCCACAAAGTGGTTAGACTTTAATGGTGTTCAAAAGATGGCGCTGCTGGATTTCCTAAATGTTAAGTATATTGTAACCAACAAACCAATAGAGAATTCCCCTCAACTCAAGCTCATTTTTAAAGAAGACGTGAATATTTTTCATTTCTATGAAGGAATTAAAAAGGTGCCCTTATACCTTTACGAAAACACTAACTTCCTTCCAAGAGTTTATATAGTCAATAAAGTCGAAACAGCAAAAGGTTCTTCTGAAAATATAAAAAAAGCTCTGGCGAATCAGAATTTTTATACAACAGCCGTTATTGAAGAAAAGGTCCCTTCTCAATATAGAGAACTAGCTGTTTCAAATAATATCTCGCTTCAAAACAAAAAAAAAGTCTTCGTAAAAGAAGTGAAGATAACATCCTATGAGCATGATGAGATAGAACTTAAAGTGTCATTAAATAAAATGGGATTTATGGTTTTAAGCGATACTTATTATCCTGGCTGGGAGCTATGGGACAATGGAAAGATGGTAGACATATATAGAACAAATTATGCTTTTAGAGGGGCCTTTTTGGAAACCGGCAATCATGATTTAACTTTTAAGTTCAATCCCAAATCCTATAAAAAAGGCGCTATAATTTCTCTTGTTTCAGGAATTCTTCTTCTCATTTTTCTAATTGGCTACCATATCATCAAGAGATCATATAAGAAGATATAATGCTTTCCCTAAAGCTGTAAAACCGGAACCAAAAAGGGTTGCCACCCTGTAAACCAGATTAAATTTTATGCCAAAAAAAATACTGATTCAACTTATAACAGACCAATAATACCCTGACTTTATATAGAATTTTTAATAGCCTTCCATAAATCATTTTTCCCTTCTCCTTTTTTGGAAGAAAAAATAATAACCTCTTTTTCCTGTTTTTCTAAAGATTCAAAAATCGACCGAATCTTCTTGTTTTTCTCGCTTTTTTTTACTTTATCCGATTTGTTAGCTACAAAGACCGTGCGTATTTGGTAAAAGTCGAGCCACTCTGCCATTAACCGATCATCCTCCGTCGGCTTATGTCTTATATCAAGAATCAAGACTACCAAGCATAAATTCTTTCTTTTTTTTAAATAGGTCTCTATCATTCTTCCCCACTTTTTTTTTATGGCATCTGGTACTCTGGCAAAACCATAACCCGGAAGATCAACGAAGAAAAACTGATTGTTAATTTTAAAGAAATTAATCAATTGAGTTTTGCCAGGGGTGGAGCTGACCTTAACCAGATTTTTTCTATTAAGAAGAGAATTCATTAGAGAAGATTTCCCGACATTTGAACGTCCTGCAAAAGCAACTTCAGGGACATCCTCTTTTGGGAAGTGAGCTGGATCAACTGCACTTTTAATAAATTCTGCAGAAATGATTTTCATATTATCAGTACCTGAGTAATAAATTTCTTGTTTTTTTTAGGCGTTGTTTAGTTTTTTCCTTTTACAACGCCTTATGCAAAGCTTTGGCAGAAAATTTTTAGGGGCTGTTTTGTTTTGTCTTTTACAGCGCCTTATGCAAGGCCTTTGCTATAGAGGGCGGAAGCCCTATACTGAAGATTCCTCGTAGCTCTACTAGGGAGCTTCAATTGTGGCTCCGGCGACTGGCCGGTTCAGGTAAGAGGATTAATAACCAGGCCGGAAAGAAGTTTTGGATAAAAAAATGTAGATTTTTGCGGCATGCGCAGCCCGGCGCCGGCGACACTTTTTATTTGCTCCATTCGAGTCGGGTTAAGAAAAAAAGCTATTTGATATTTCCCTGAATCTACCATCTCAATTGCTTCATTCTCACTTTTTTTGTAACTTATACATTCCTGATTTTTTATCGATTCCTTTTTTATACCTAAAATCTTCTCAAAGATCAGTGAATGGAGAACAAATGCTTCCAGCTCAGAAAATTCTTTTGGAGTAGTGGTATCACCTGCAAAGGGATTAGCTTTTAACTTCAGCAGATAAAAAGACCCTGTTCCAAAATAAAGACAATAAGAGAACTGGTCCTTTTCCTTCAATTTCATCTGTTGGAACACAAGGTCACGCATTTTGTTTTTCTCTTCTGAGTTTTTGAAAGGGAAACTCTGGATATTAAAATAAGCTTCTAACGACTTCAACAATTGTTCTGAATGAAAATTATCTAAATTAAATAACAGCCTGTGGATGGGAAATATCGACGTTCCCTCCGAATCCATATCGGTCAAATACATCATGACATAGTCATAAGGTTTATCCTCCGAAGAATTACCGCATTGTTTCCGCATTTCATCCCGGTATGCCAGTGCAGTTTCGTAACGATGATGTCCGTCCGCAATATATACCTTTTTATCCTTCATGCAATAAGCTATTTGTTTAATGGCATCTTTGTGCAAAATGTTTCCAAAGGTATGAACAACACCTTCAGAATCCTTTACCTCTGTTAAGCTTTCCTTTTCAACTTCATTTTCAATTAAACTGTTTATTATGTTTTGCGGGTCAGAAAAAAGGCCAAAGATCTGGCTGAAATTAGCACGGCAGGCCATCGTTAACTTCAAGCGATCTTCTTTTGGCTTAGAGAGAGTATATTCATGGGGGAAAATGATACCTTTACTATATTCTTCTAATTTGACCCTGGCCACTATACCAATACGTTTTTTCCTTTCTCCGTTAAAATGGTACTCCTGGGAGTAATAATATACACATTCGCATCCATTCTGATGAAGAATTCCTTTTTCCAACCAGTCGTTTAAATCTTTGTTAGCGCGGGTATACCGGTTATTCTCATTATTGTCAGATTCAAGGGTTTTGCCTAAAATTAATCGAACAATGTTGTAATCGCTTTTCTGGTAAAGTTCTTCCTGACAGCTTTGAGAAATGACGTCATAAGGGGGAGCTACTACTGATTCGAAGTTTTCGATTTTTTCCTGCGAGTATAATATTCCTTTGAACGGGGTAATTTTAGCCATTACGTTATCTTTTTTTTAGAATGTGATGAAGTTTTTTATCATAAACATTGTGGGGAGGCAACTATTTTGTCCTTGATTTCAAGGATGAATCTCAATATGATTTTTACTTATATTTTTTTCGACACTTTAAGCACTGCCGGGGTGGCGGAATTGGTAGACGCAAGGGACTTAAAATCCCTCGGTGCTTAGCACTGTGCCGGTTCGATTCCGGCCCTCGGCATATATATTTAAAGGTTTTAAAACCATTAGCCTCTCTAAACCTCAATATTGAGGTCGTTTGAACCCTACCCTCCCACAAAACCTTATCAATACAAAATTACTTTCCAAGTAATTCCCTGACTTTTTCTCCGCATCTTTTTGATTTGCAGGAACCATTTCCTATTCCCGTCATTTCAGATATTTTTTGGAAACTTCTTGCTCCATTATTAATTGCTTCCATTATTTTGCCAAGCTTGATGCCTTTACATATACACGCGGTTTTAAGATTTGCCTTAATTAGTTTATGTTTATCTATCAACATTGCGTTTGTACGTTTCTAAAATTCAAGAAATCGGCAATAAAACATACCCATATTGAAGCACCCCGCAGCAGAGCTACGACAGCGTTCGCTAAACAATTTCAGCCCAGCATAATAAACACTGTCCTTTGATGATGCTTTTTAATTCACCACACTTCATGGAAGGTTGAACGAGACGCATATTGTTTCCACATTTATCTTAGGTTATTGGGATTTGTTTAGCCAGACGTTATTGTTACTCAACTTCAGGTCTCACAGTTTAAAACCTGTTGGCCGCATTTATCAGCATGGTACGCTGGTCTTTAGCGATTTGAATCTTGGATTCCTGGCTTGGTTTTTCTTCAGAATAGTCAAGAGAGACAATTTCTCGAAGCATCCGAGTTCCTCCCCAGGACTTGCCAACCCTTCCGGTAATTGATTCAATATTTTTTTTAGCTTTTTCAAGTGCATCCGCTTTCATTACGTGAGAACTACGTAAAACCTCCACCGCGCTTAGAATCTTCCTATAATCGCTGGACTTTCCCCCTCCAGCCTTAATTATCCTTTTTAGCAATTCTCTGTTGAGTTTTCTCACCCTTTTATATGCCCTGAGGTTTGGATGATCATCTGTCCAACTTTTTCCTTCTTCAGACCAGTATAGCCTCCGCCATACTGCCCCGGTTACACCAGTAAAAAGGATGAGACTCCCTGCATCAACTCTGCCAAGGCTGCGCTTCATCCAAAGCTTGTCAACGCCATTGGGCGAGCCGGGTTTGCCTTTTGTCAATTCAACCGTTCCGTCGGTTTGTAGAACCTTATAGTTCGCTTTTTCCTTTTCAGTGACTTTGTGACTTTCATGTTCCCATTCACCCAAATTTATTTTTCCAAGCTCTTCAGCAAGTTCACTTACATTCATCTTTTTCATTTTTTTTCTTTTTTTCCTGCTTGAAGATTTTGTGCGAGAGGATCTAGAGGATTTTGAACTTTTTTCTGGAGAACCGGAAAGCATCTTTTCGTTATCTCTTATAATTTTTTTAATTGAGCTTTTGTTTAAAGTCATATTACCGAAGTCAAAACTAAGGACAATTTTATCATCCGTCTCCTCAATAATTCCGCCTTTTAATACTCTGCCATTTTTCATAATAATAGTGTCGGCCAACACGGGTGAAAGATTCAAAAAGTAAAAAGAGAGAATGAATGCAAACAAAAAGCTATTCATATATTTAAACAAGGGATAACTATTCCCCCTCTTTTTTGTCGCTGCTTTTTTATACGCCATGATTATTTTTGCCTGAGAATCTTTTATTTATTCTTTTCCCAGCACAAGCGCCAGGAGCGCCATCCTGATAGGGACGCCGTAAAAGCTTTGTCGAAAGTACGCGGCATTTGGAAGGGAATCCACTTCGGCTGAAATTTCTTCAAGTCTTGGAAGCGGGTGCATTATTGTAATATCCTTTTTTGCTTTTCCTAAAATCTCTTTATTAATAATATAGCAGTTTTTAACCCGCTCATATTCCGTTAAATCTTTAAATCGTTCCTGCTGAATTCTTGTGTCGTATAAAACATCTAATTCAGGTAAAACCGATCTCAAGTCGTCCGTTTCTTTAAAATTAATTCCTTGATCTTTTAGAAAGACCTTCTCATCCTCCGGCATTGTTAAAATCTCAGGGGAGACAAAATGAATTGTAACGTCATAATGGGCAAGGAGATAAGCTAATGAATGGATAGTACGCCCGAATTTTAAATCCCCCACCATGGCAATAGTAAGGTTATCAATCCTTCCTTTTTCTTTTTTGATTGTGTACAGATCGAGAAGCGCCTGAGTGGGATGCTGACCGTGACCGTCACCCGCGTTAATAACCGGTTTGTCGGACGCTCGAGCCGCCTGCTCCGCAGACCCTATCTCAGGGTGCCTGATAGCTATAACATCAACAAAATTGCCAACAACCTTTGCAGTATCATGCAGTGTTTCTCCTTTGATAATAGACGAAAAGGGAATACCCGTTGAGTTTATAATATTTCCGCCTAATCTGAGCATGGCGATTTCAAAACTCAACCGCGTTCTTGTGCTCGCCTCAAAAAACAGAGTAGCTAAATATTTATTGTTGAGTAAATTGGATTTTTCTTCCCCTTTAGCGATCGGCTCCATTTTTGCCGCAACTTTAAATATATATTCGAGCTCATTTTTACTGAACTGTTTGGCCGAGAGAACGTCTTTTCCTTTAAAATTTGTCATGTTAAGTCAGGTTCATTACCGGTTATTAATCGAAAAGCTTCCACGTATTTTGAATGGGTGTTGTCAACAATTTCTAACGGCAGTTCAGGCGCCGGAGGTTTTTTATCCCAATCGAGCGTTTCTAGGTAGTCCCTTACATACTGTTTGTCATAACTTTTCTGCGCCCTTCCCTCCTCATAATCATCGAGGGGCCAGAACCTGGAGGAATCAGGAGTTAAAATTTCATCAATGAGAATTAACTTTTCATCAATGAGGCCAAACTCAAATTTTGTGTCGGCTATAATAATTCCAGCCTTATATGCTTTTTCATAAGCCTTTTGATAAATTTTAAAAGATTTTTCCTTCAGGCATCTCGTCAGTTCCTTTCCTAACTGGTTTTCTACTTCTGAAATCGATATATTTACATCATGACCTGATGATGCTTTTGTCGAAGGGGTAAAAACAGGCTCCGAAAGTTTTGATGACTCTTTTAAACTTTCAGGTAGGACAATACTGCAAATAGAACCGGTTTCCTGGTAATCTTTCCAGCCGGAACCGGAGATATAACCTCTGACAATGCATTCCACTTCCAGCGCTTTGGTTTTTTTTACCAGCATAGACCTGTTCTTTATAATCGCTGTCGAGTTCTGCAATTCAGAAGGGAAATCATTTATGTCACAACTGATAAGATGATTTTCAACTATATCAGAGGTCTGATCAAACCAGTAAGAGGACATCTGCGTTAATATTTTCCCTTTATCAGGTATGCCGTTCGGCATTATCACGTCAAAAGCGGATATTCGATCCGTCGCGACCATTAAAAGTTTGTCATTCAGGTCATAAACGTCTCTTACCTTTCCACTCCGAAAAAGTTTGTACTGATTAAGTCGGGTTTCTTGAACAGCTATTTTCATGGCACAGAAAGATTAACACAAAAAAAAAATATAAGAAAGTGAGTATTGATGAAGAAATTAAAATTGAATTAATTAGTTCCTTATGCTTAAATAAGCTCAAGAAAGAGAACCCTGTTGAAAAAAATCATTTCTATGAACTTAGAGAAAAGCATGGTTAGGCAGGCTCACATGGACATTTCAAATATCAACTTTTTGTGAGATCCTGATTTTAATTTAAAAAAGCAATTTTTAATAAGGAACTAAATTTTGGCAATAGCTATCGACAGAGTCAAAGAGAACTATTCATTTACGGAATGGGACGTCAAGGTCCTTTTGAGGTTGGCGTCCGTCATGGAAAAACACACCGACGACTTTGCGGATGAATTTTATAGCAAGATAAAGATGTTTAAGAATGCTTCAAAATATCTCAATAGTGAGAAAATCATCGAAAATCATCGGGATGCCATAAAAGGATGGTTTTTGAAGTTATTTCAGGGACCCTTTGATGATGATTATCTCTACTTCCTCGAAAGAATAGGCTACACACACGTAAAGATTGACCTTCCATCACATTACGTCAATGTCTCCATTAACTTCATCAGAAATTACTGCTTAGAAATCATAATAAAGGAGGTGCCTCAGACCCAGGAAAGGGCGGACATGGTAGTTTCCCTCGGCAAAATTCTGGATATAAACCTGGATATCTTGACAAGCTCTTATATCCAGGAAGAGAAAAACATCTTCTTCATATCAAAAAAAGCAGAGGGTAAACTTATCAACTTTGCCAAGAGATTTTCCTACGGATTAAATCTTGTTCTCTTATTTGGTCTTGTTATCCTCGGTATTACAGTTCTTGGTCTTTTCGCTTTTGACTTAACCCATCTCTTCTCAGGAAACATAGAAAAAGGGCTTCTCGCTTCACTTGGAAGTTTATTGATGCTCTGGGTCGTGATAGAGCTTGTGGATACGGAAGTTGACCACCTTAAAGGAAGCAAGTTTTCCATCAAGATATTTGTCAGCGTTGCCATGGTGGCGATTATAAGGAAAATCCTCATATCTTCTTTGAAGAGTGATGAAGTAAATGCCCAGATGTTCCTTCTTGTTGCCTTGGCTGTTCTTGGCGCTATTTTCTGGATTATTTCGAAAACGGAAAAACTCGAAGAGTAAGAAGCATTTTTAAATGTCTCTCTATGGTTTCAAAAAAAAGGCGGGTTTTAATTCGTAAAATCGTCGTAATCTGAGGTTCCGGGATCATTGTTCCCCTCGAAGAGCTTCAACGTGTAGAGATGATAGTACAAACCTTTCTGTTTTAACAAATCTTTATGCTTACCTTCCTCAATTATTTCTCCCTCATCCATTACCAGGATTCTATCCGCGTGTTGAATGGTTGACAAACGATGGGCAATTATAAATGTGGTACGGAAAGACATAAAGTTTTCCAGGGCTTCCTGTATTAAAGATTCCGACTGGTTGTCGAGCGAAGATGTTCCCTCATCTAAAATCAAAATTCGTGGATTTTTAAGAATTGCTCTTGCAATTGCAAGGCGCTGTCTTTGTCCTCCGGAAAGTTTAATCCCTTTTTCTCCAATGGTAGCATTATACCCATCTGATAATTCCGTAATAAAGTGGTGCGCGTTAGCTGCTTTTGCCGCTTCCATGAGTTCGTTTTGTGTTGCTTCGAGCTTTCCATACAGAATATTTTCCCGGATCGTACCTCCAAACAGGGAGGTTTCCTGTGGAACTAACGCAACCTGTGAAAGAAATGATTTCAGGTTAATCTCTTTAATGTTATTGCCGTCGATTTCTATGGAACCACTGATAGGATCGTAAAAACGATGGAGTAAATTTATCAGTGTTGTTTTCCCTGCCCCACTGGGGCCGACAATCGCTATAATTTCACCGGGAGAACATTCGAACTTTATATTTCTCAGAACAGGTATACCGGGCGTATATTCAAAACAGACATTGTTGAACTTTACTTTTCCTTTAATATGTCCGATTTCAGGAGCATTTGGCATATCAACAACTTCAGGCTGTTTATCGAGAAGATCGAATACCCGTTGCATTGCGCCTAACGCTTCCTGAACCTGTGTGTAGAGGCGCGCGAAAGTTCCCATTGGCCCGGCAATCATTACCGCATAGAGAATAAAGGCAATGAGTTCTCCTGGAGTAATGTTCCCTTTAATAACTTGAAGTCCACCAAACCAGAGAATGGCAGTAGCAATCGAATAGGTTAAAAATATTAATACAGGGCCAAATGTCGAGGAGAGTTTTAACCGGGATAGAGATGTCTGGAAGGTTTTTTCAACATGACTTGAAAACCTGCCTTTTTCGTAATCCTCACGGACAAATGATTTTACTAACCGTATGCTTGAAATAACCTCTTCGAGGATAGTCGTAACATTGCCTAATTTATCCTGAATTTTGACGGAATACTTTTTTATTCTGACCCCGTAGTACTTTGCAGCAGTTATAATCAATGGAACAAGGAGGACAATCAGACCCGTTAATTTCCAGTTCATGTACAAGATAATGGTAATGCCGCCCAAGAACAGGATTACCTGTCTAAAAAAAGTCATAGGGATATTAACAGCGGCACTTTGAATAATGGTGACGTCATTGGTAAACCGGGAAATGATTTCACCGGTACGGCGGTTATCAAAGAATTTGATAGAAAGTGACTGGATCCGCTCAAATAAACTAATTCTCAAGTCTGCGGTAACCCGTTGACCTATATACTCCATCCAGTAATTTCTGAGGAAAGCGACCATTCCGAGAACAAGAAACAGGATCAAAAGACCAATAGAAATTTTTCCCAAAAGTTCACCATTTTTTTCAACAAAAACAGAATCAATGAGATGACGGACGACCCACGGCAAGGTGAGAGTAATGGCAGTATAGGTTATAACGCATACTCCCGATAAGAAAATGTAACGAAGGTAGGGTCGAAAATAAGAATAAATCTTTCCGATATTCTTCCGCTCTGCCTTTAATTCTGATTTAGTAGATTTGGCCAACAAACTGCCTCGCTCTAATCGAATAAAAAAGAAGATTGAACTGAAGCTTCACTAAGCACTTTCATTAATTACACAAATTAAT
>DASCNB010000227.1:0-20452 GCA_036011265.1 Nitrospinota bacterium
TTGGAGCGGTCTTTGAGATGCCTTTGCTCATAGCTTTTGCCTGCAAAGTAGAACTTATAACAACTAAGCAGCTTGTTCATTATAGAAAATATGCCTACCTGTCATTCTTTGTTTTAGGGGCCATGCTGACGCCGCCGGACGTTATTACCCAGGTATTTATGGCCATGCCTTTGATAATATTATATGAAGTAGGTATTTTCGCGGGGAAAGTGTTCGAGAAAAAAGAGGATGAAAACGGTGAATGAGACGGACAAAAGTCCGAAGCCTGATGTTAGAGTTCATGTTATTGTATCCGGGATTGTGCAGGGAGTATTTTTCAGGGCCAACACAAAATCAGAAGCAGATCGCCAGGGAGTATACGGCTGGGTCCGGAACATGATGGACGGAACAGTGGAAATTTTAGCTGAAGGGAAAGAAGATAATATAGACCGGTTTATTCAATGGTGTCGTAAAGGGCCACCCGGGGCTGATGTCAAAAATCTGGAACTAAACAAGGAAGAATTCAAAGGCGAATTTAAGTCTTTTAATGTCGCGTATTAATGGGAGCGCTGGAGGAACCAAAACCTGTAAAATTATTTTCAGGCCTGATATTCAAGGAAAAAGAAATTCTACTTTCAGCCCGGGAAAAACTGGTTAAGTTTTTTGGTGAAATGGATTTTGAAAGTGAGATTTTCCCGTTTGATTATACTGATTACTATGAAAAGGAAATGGGAAAAGATTTAAAGCGTAATTTTATTTCTTTTTACAAATTGGTCCCACCGAACAGCCTGCCTGATGTAAAAAATAAAACCAGGGAAATAGAGAAAAAGTTAAGCCCGGAGGATGCAGGAAGCAGGACCGTTAATATAGACCCCGGTTACTTGTCTGAAGAAAATGTAGTACTTGCCACTACAAAAGGCTACTCCCACCGTCCCTATCTCAACTCCGGTATTTACGCGGAAATGACGTATTATTATAAAAGTGAGTCTTACAGAGTATTTGACTGGACGTATCCTGATTTTAAACTGCCGGAAAGAATAGAGATGTTTCATCGCTTGCGCAATATCTACACTTCCCAGATTCTTCATTATAAAGGAAGATATTAATCGTACCCCAAGGGTACTTCCTTCGGGCGCAAGAGCAGAGAGTATGAATTTAAAATGGTCATTGCTCATTAGTCATTGGTACATTGCCCGCTACATGCTGTCATCTATCCTCTGTTTTCTCTCCTTTATGGTTTTGTACCAGGGTGCCTTTGTTGCGAAGAATTATTAGATCTTATTTATCATTTCAATATATCAAGACTATGGTAAAATAATTAATTTCACAGACCGGACTACTTTCGAGAGAACGCTATGTCTATAGAAAAATATCATCGCTGGGTAGATAAAGACGGAAACCATTTTATCCCTGTCCAACTGGAAGGGGAGGCATTAATAAATAACAGGATTCTCAATAAAGGGACAGCTTTTACCATGGAAGAAAGGGAAGAACTTGGTCTGGAAGGACTTCTTCCTCATCATGTTTCTACAATGAAGGAACAGGTGGAGCGGGTTTATAAAGGTTTTTTACAACGCTCTACGCCTATTGCCAAGTATATGCATCTCCGGGCACTTCAGGACAGGAACGAAACTCTTTTTTACGCCGTGGTTTCAAGGCATGTGGAAGAAATGAGCCCCATTATTTATACGCCCACTGTCGGTTTGGCCTGCCAGGAATTCAGCCGCCTTTATCAAAAAGCGAGAGGTCTTTACATTACCCCTGAGAATGTGGATACCATGCATGAAATTGTCAATCACTTCCCTTCGAAAGACATCAGGATAATTGTAGCAACCGATAACCAGGGGATACTCGGGCTTGGAGACCTTGGCGTAGGGGGAATGGGGATTCCCGTCGGCAAACTTTCTCTCTATACTTTAGGCGCTGGTATTCATCCTGCCAGTTGTTTGCCAATTACATTGGATGTCGGTACTGATAATGAGGAACTTCTCAAAGGCCCTCTTTACCTGGGCTTTCCACAAAAACGTTTGAAAGGGGAGGCCTATGCCGCTTTCATTGAAAAATTTGTTAAGAATGTGAAAATACTTTTTCCAAAAGCTGTTTTGCAATGGGAGGATTTCAGCAGACAAAACGCCTTCACCAACCTAGATACCTACCGAAACTCCCTTCCTTCCTTTAACGATGATATTCAGGGAACAGGAGCCGTGGCCCTTGCCGGGATTATTAATGCCATGAAAATCAAAAAAGAAAGACTGTCCGATCAGAAATATGCCATTTTTGGTGCGGGCGCAGGGGGAATTGGAATTGCGAGACAGATTTATACGGCGCTGGTAAGAGAGGGGATGGATTCAAAAAAAGCATTGGAAAGTATTTATACAGTGGATAGAGAAGGATTAGATATAACAGGTTACACAAAAAACGTAGAAGATTATAAAAAGCAGTTTGCGACAGCTAAGTCAAAAATTGATAACTGGAAACTTAAGTCCCCCGGCAAAGTCACCTTGCAGGAATTGCTTGAGAATGAAAAAATAACTGTTCTGATCGGGACTTCAGGGCAAAGAGGTTCGTTTACCGAAAGCATTGTTAAACAGATGCTGAAGAACAGTGAGCGTCCGGTGATATTTCCCCTTTCCAACCCCACATCCAGTTGTGAAGCCCAGCCAAATGATATTTTTCGCTGGACAGACGCAAAGGCCATTGTCGTAACCGGCAGTCCTTTTGAAGACGTAAATTATAACGGTAAAAAATACAGGATAGGGCAGGGCAACAATGTTTTTATTTTTCCCGGGGTTGGTTTTTCCGCGATTGTCGGTAAGTTGCAAACCATAGGCGACGGTGTTTTTACCACCGCGGCTTATGCCTTAGCCGATGCTGTTTCAGAATCTGATCTTTCCATGAACGCGATATATCCAAAAATTTCCGACATAAAAAAGATTACTATCAGGATTGCCACCGCGTGTTTAAAGAATGTTATCAAAGCTAACCCGGAAATGGGGCTTAGAGAAGAAAACTTACCGGATATGATCGAATCCTTAATGTGGAAACCGGAATATCTGCCGTATAGAAAGATTTAGTGTAGATTTACATTGTTTTCTACCGTAAGAGCTGAAATAAAAATTTTAAGGAACCCTTTCTTAAATCATGCCACTCAAATTCTATAATCGTGTGCCTGACCCCATTTTCCCCATTTGGTAATCGTTTAGCTGCATAAAAAATATGACTTAATAAAATAGCCATTTCTTTTTGAAAGCCCACTACACAATTCGGTAGGGAAAACCTAATTGGAGGGTTTCCGAAGAAAAGCCGCGCGCAGGGTTGAGACCATGGATGGAAGAAATTACAACGGTAAAGGACAAACCATGCAAAGGCAACATAATGAAAGGGAAGGTTTCTTATCTCACATGATACCATGAGATACTATGCCTTTTCCCCCGGCTATCGTTATGTCATAAGCGTTACCGGGCAGCCGCCTCCGGTTATAGGGTAAGCCTGCGATATGATCTTACTGGCCACTTCGCCAGCCAAGACCTCTCCAGTTTCTGTAGTTAATCACTTTAGGGCCCTTGTCCACCTTATTACTACTTTTGTCGTAACGGAGATATTTATTTCCCTTAAAGAAGTAGATTCTTCCATTTTCGAAGTTGATAGCGGAATCAACACCATCGGCCCATGAAGCGGGCCAGCCTCCCCAATTTCCACTGATGTTCTTGGGGCCTTTATCAACCTTGCCCTTGTCCCTATCGTATCGGATATATTGATTTCCTTTGAAGAAGTAAATCCTTCCGCCTCCCCAGTTGAAGGCGGCATCAACACCACCGGCCCATGAAGCGGGCCAGCCCTTCCAGTTGGTGGCAATTTTCTTAGGTCCCTTGGTAACTTTATTCTTTTTCATGTTGAAACGGACATACTCGCTGCCCTTGAAAAGATATACTACATTGCCTTTCCAGGAAAACGCTGCGTCAATATCGGTCCAGGGCACCCCGGGCCACTTCTTCCCCCCAACTCGTTTCGGATAGCCCCATTTCACTTCATGCTTTTTCTTACGATCATCGTATCGAAGATATTCATTGCCGCGGAAAAAATAGACCTTGCTCCTCTTATGGAAAAGGGCCGCGCCGGGAGCAAACGGATTTTTAAGATAAGGCGCATAAATCTTATCTAAAGACTTCATTCTATCTCCAGGTTTTTTCGACCATGTCCGTTTAGCAGGTGGTGCTCTTCCGCAATCGCCGTTCTTACAACCGCAACCTCCACCTTTAGTCCGAACTTCAATGACGTCTATCGCCCATTGACACATTTCCCCATCTCTACGCCATAGCTGAGTGTGTCCTGCTGAGTTCCAATCCCTTGGGTCATAGCTAGAACCTTTTTCTTCACCGTTTTCCCATTCCTCTCTATAAAGTTGGCATGCGGTTATGAATACCCTTTTATCAAAATCAAAATCGAGCTGCTGTCCGGGGTGAAGGTAATGCATTCTGCCCTTTCTGTCCCGGGCATTTTTTTTAGAATTACTGATAAGAAATTCAACACCAGCGGCTGTGTTCTGAGGATTAAAATCAGCCGTACCCTGAGAATGTCGTTTAGGGAGTTTCTTCTTGACGCGCAGTTTGGCACATCCCATGGATAACATAACCGGCTGGCACATTATGGTGTTTGGACTATCTGAAATTTGATAGTAATGACAACCAGCCGTAACTTCAACGGTCTGATTAGGTTCCGTATATAAGTTTGTCGTACCGGCGATAACTGTTTGCGGCGCCACGGCGCTACAGATCATTGTAATAAGGAAAAACCTGAAAACACCAAAAGGACTGGGAAACATGCTCCCTCTAAAACCGAATAATTTATTATTAAAAACTGGAATTGACTTTACTAATTTCATTGTACTCCCCCTATTTAAAATTCAGTAATTTAAGCTTCTATCGCCGCTATTTTTTCTCAGTACTTTTAGGCCCGCCAAACGGGTGTTCATATATGTTCATAATCTGCATTTAAGTTAAACGTTATTTCGCATACCTGGTAGTTAAACTCCAAAACATAAGATGGCATTCTATGAGGTCGCATATCCTCATTTTTTTCACGACACTTGTTTGTGATAACTGAAAATTCACTGCAAGATGTGTTTTCTAAGGCGCATTTCCCTCATCTTGTTCGATTTCTGGAGGTCCACCTGCTTCGCGACTGCTACCTGAAGGGGGAGGAGTAGATGCGGAACCAGGAGATGTTGAACTTCCTGAACCACTGTCTGGGGGGGAACTCGAAGGAGCGGAACTACCACCAGAAAAGCCACTGCCTCTATTTTGAATTTGCTGCTGTTGTCCACGAGGCTGCTGACCGCCTACAGTTGATCCATTTTTTATACTCGATTTGGTATCCGACTCAGTCGTGCTCAAGGTGGATGAAACTCCTGTGGTAATTGTCATATTGGTGTCATATTTTGAGTTTTTTGCCTCAATGCCACCCACCTTTTCAATTACTTTCAAGTTTGCTTTATATAATTCCATGTATTCTTCTTTAGAGAGATTAAAATTTATAGCCATCTCACAGATTCGGTAATTCAACTCCCTTGCCAGTAGAAGGTAGCCGGTTCTGCCTGCAAGAGGCAAATCTTCACTTCCTTCTGTGTCTTCTTCTGAATCCTTACCACCGAAGTTTAAAAATGACAGGCTAAATCCTTCACTCTCATCCTGACTATAAGCAGTATCGGGCGCCGGCTCCATGCAAAACTTAAATTTAGAGTCAGCAGGCATCACATGAGTCGCTCTTAAATCCGATGTATAAGAATAGGAATGGAAGTCATCTTCAATAGTTTTTAACTTTGCTGATGGATAATTCATTGAAGCACAAGCAGGTAGAAGGAAGAGTGTCAGGAGAATTACTGTTAAATTTTTATTAAGCATAATGGTTCATTAAAAAATTTTTCTGAGTTTATTGCTTTCATAAGTGATTAGTCAAGCAAAAAATTTTGGAACCCTTTCTTCAACACTTTCCATTGAATAGCGAGAGAGCGTTACAGATTTTCCCGCTTGGTAATAGACAATTGCCTTGTTCATGTTCAGTTTGGGTTTCCGAAAAAATTACCTGGTATTTTCCACCACTGATCACACAATAATGAACTTCATCTCTTAGATTATCAGATAATTTAACTCCGCCCATGGGACAGTCTCCTCTAAACATCGCCCACTCTTCGCACATGAAATTGTTTTTGAAAAAACAAACTCCATAGACTGACCCTGCTCCATTTTTTTTACTTACCAGTCGTCCTCCTTTTTTAACGCAATATTCTGACGCTGGGTTGGCTATTTTAACCGGTTTTCCATCAGCATGCGTAAAGGATTCCTTTGTCGCGGTACATGCAGAGATAAGTATCATTACGACAATAACTATAAGTTTTTTCATAGTATTATTAAAACAATTCAGGTCCGACTTGTGAGGTCAATTTTGAACCCTTCATCAGGCTCACTCTACAAAATCAAGAAGCGTTATTTACATTGATGTCTATCTGCCTAATCTGGATCATCTCTATAACTCTTTGCGCTATCACGAGTTACATCCACAACAACAGCCGAGTACCAACTGGCTGCAGTTGTTAAACAGCTTGTGAGCATTGCAATAAAGGCGTTTTAAAAAATATAAACCAAACAGCGCCTAAAAGAACCGCCTGAAGGTCAATCCATTATATGTATCAATTGATAGGAATCTGCTATTTTGTTAAAAAAAGAATTTAATGATTTTATAACTCTCCTTCCTTTCTTGAAAAGATATTAATAATTTTTCGCAATTATGTGCTTAATTTAATACATCGACGCTTCCGTTTTAATGTAAGAAAAAATCTTTATCAATTAAATCCAGAGAATAGCATAAGATATTTATCTCTTTTTTTAAAAAAAATATTGACAATTAATATATATTATGATAAATTTACAGTAATTAAGCTTAATTTATTAAATTTTAAGAGGAGAAAATTATGAAACGTTATTTTGAAGTCAAAAAAGCTCATTTAGGAGTTAGTGGTACAGCACAAGCTGAAAATATGGAAATTCATTATTATGCTAAGCAGGTTAATGGTTTAATGCAACTTTACCTGGTAAGCAAACAGGGAAACCCAACCCAGATTGAAATGGATAAGGTCGCAATGGAAGATTTTGAAAAAAGGTTTAAGGCCTGCGATGAGCATAAATGTCCATATGAAAACAGTTAAAAAAGTGAAGATAAAACGCCACTTTTTAATTTAAAGTTCTCCCCTCATTTCTCATTTCAAACCAGACCTCTAAGAATAAATGCTCCTTCCCCTTTTTTGTGTGATGGCACCTATATTGCACGTTTAAATAAACAAATCAAACATTACGTCAAATTTATGTCATCTATAGCGCATCAGAAAATGAAAGGAGAAAGCATGATAAGAAACAAATGTAAAACTACGGCCATGAGAATAGTTTCAACCAGGATGAAAAAAGAGACCTTGCTGAGAAGCATTAGTGAGATGCTTCTTGAAGCAACGAAGCCAGCTAAAGTATTTAAATAAACAGCTTAAAGGATTGAGACGAATCGGTTGCCAATATTGATGTCCAGTAAACACCTGTCATATGCGAACAGGCATTAGTAAATAGAGGTTATGAGGGGAATATTCATCTGCCAAAATCTTTTAATGCTTTTTCGTTCATTGTTGATGCGCCACGCACTTTCAAAAAAATGCGTGGCACATAATTTTTTTCATCTAACCAATACTTTTTAACGCCTTTTCCCACATCACTGCATGTCGAGCTTCATCTTCCGCTGAGATTTTAAAAAAGGCGGCCATTTCATTTTTTCCTTCCGCGAGAGCCAGGCTGGCTCCTTCTGTTTTCATTTTATGCGCTCCCCGTTCGGCTTTGATCATTTTTCCCATAAATTCTTTTAGAGCTTCTTTTGTCGTCCCGTCCGCTCCACTTCGGAAAACATAATTCGCACCGTGATACGCTTCTTCATCCGCAATCTGCCTGATGATCTGCCCCGCGCAGGCATACCCTAACTTCTCGGCCAGCAAAGCCGCGCCAATATAATGAACGACTTCCCATGCTTCACCCTGAATCTGGGCGTCTATATTCTCCTGCAATGATTTTGTTGATTCTGTTGTTTCCGCGAATTTTGAACTGTCCACACCGCAAACAGGGCATGTACCAGGAGCGGAATCTCCCGAATGAACATATCCGCAAACACTGCATTTCCACTTTTTCATAACTGTAGTTTCTCCTTTTTTAAAAAAATAGTTAGTTTAAATTTAGATAATTCAATTTATCCTGGGAAAATTGCAACTTTCTTCTTATTTCACCTCCTTTAAATCAAAAAAAAATGTTTATACTGTAATAGTGTCTAATGGTTTCCCTGACAAGTTTCGCACAACCCCTCGAATGCAACCTGGAAATTTTTAATTTTGAAATTTCTTGTCAATTTTTTTGGCAGAGAAAAAAATTTGCTAAAATTATACTGAACATCCATAATTTTATCGCATTTATTGCAAACCAGGTGGTGATGATGAACGGTTTCAGGATCAAAATTGTTTTTTTTAGGATTGTGAGGCAACTTTTTAATTTCGCCTAAATTGATAAGAAGATCCAGGGTTTTGTAAATTGTGTTTAATGAAATGGAGGGATAATCGACTTTTAAAGCCTTATATATTTCATCAGCAGTAGGATGCGATTTGTTATTATGCAAATACTTACATATGGCAATCCTTTGCGGGGTGACTTTCTTCCCCTTTTCCCTGAACTCTCGGATTAAAATTTCTACAGATTTCATTGGAAGTATACAATTAGTAATTATTACTATTTAGTTATAATACCTGTTTATAATTTTTATGTCAAGAATAAAAATATATTAGAGTCCAGGTATCGGGTTTCAGGGAGCAGTAATGTAAACTACCTTGGCCCCTGAGCCCTCTCCCCTGCACTAAGGAAACATGAAAATAGCCTTAATAAAAAAAAATAAAAGGTCGTTGGTTTGCCTGGTCCAAAATTCAAGCATAATCGTTCTTCAAGCTGCATATGATAAATTTCGCAGGCAAATAAAATTGCCACCTATATCTTCGGAACATTTTTCAAATCCTCTTTTATTTATTGAGGATTTTGGGAAAATTAAAAAAGCGGTTTCAGAGCTTCTCTTAAAAGTGGAAAATGTTAGCAATAAAAAAGCTAATTATATGCTCTCTCTTTCACGCGCGAAATTGATGGCTCCTGTCCCCAAACCCCGTACTATTTACTGCCTTGCCAGAAATTATTCTGAGCATATCCTTGAATTCCATGAAAGAGTTGTAGAACAGGATAAAATGGTTCCCCCCATATTCATTAAACCGCAAACATGTGTCACCGGTCCGGGAGGGCCTGTCATTTTGCCGAAAAATGGTAGGCAAATCGATTGGGAAGCTGAGCTGGCTGTAGTTATCGGAAAAAAAACAAAATATGTTTCCGTGGAAAGAGCTTTAAATCACGTATTCGGTTATACATGCATGCTGGATATTTCAGAGCGGGGATTGAAAATTCGGGATAGGACTGAAGACAGGGGCAGGGACAAATTTTTTGACTGGCTGAATGGGAAATGGATGGATACGTTCGCGCCACAAGGCCCGTGGATTGTAACAAAAGATGAAATTGGAGATCCACAAAGTCTCAATATTAACCTTTCTGTAAACGGAATTGAAAAACAAAATGCCGGCACAGAGAAGATGATTTTCCCTGTGGCGCAGATCATATCATATCTTTCTCAAATTGTGACTCTTTTGCCCGGGGACATTATCAGTACCGGCACACCATCCGGTGTGGGCGCGACTCAAGGGACCTTCCTTAAGCATGGCGATTTAATAGATATGAATATTGAGAAAATCGGTTGTTTAAAAGTGAAGGTTAGATAACTTTTTTTTAATGATCAATTTGTAACTACGAAGCCACGCTCAGCGGTACGAAGAACACGAAGGAAAAATTTTAAATACTAAGAAAAATGAAAACACTATTTTTTCTTGACAAGGTTACTGCCAGAGATTAAGGTATAAAAAATTTCTTAGGCGCGTAGCTCAGGGGTAGAGCACTTGCTTGACGTGCAAGGGGTCGGCGGTTCGAAACCGCCCGTGCCTATTTTTTTTCAATGGGTTAGGTTTAACAGGTTTCCTGTGATCGTCAATTATTATTAAATTATTATTATTTGGGGTTGCAGTTCTCAGCATTGTTAGCCCTAAACTATTTGCTGCACTCCAGACTTCTTTATCTGCCAAATGCGAATATCTCATTAATCCAAAAACAAAATCGACACCCGTTATCATTATTAGCAGTGATACACACATAGGAACCCGAAATAGAATCTTTCAGCTGGAGCGGAGGATTTCATAACAAAACCTTTTGAGAGTAAAGATATTATACCAAGAATTAGAAGGTTTTTGTGAGCTAGTAAATAATCCCTTATAATATCTCTTACCAGAAGTAATCTGTGAATAATTTTACTCGCGTTTTACAATAGGGATCTTCACTCTCAGCCGCATAACTTAGCGTTTCCTTAATTTTTTTAACATTTGGTCCCAATCTATGCTTTTAACATCTTCAGTAGCAATTGGTGGCATATTTTCATATTTCTTTTTTTCTTCATAATTTATAAATTCTCCATTGGCATCCTTGGTATCTCTTTTTTCTCTTCCTGTTTTCTTCATGATATTGCAAATGGCTATCAGAGTATCAATGGTTTCTTGATGCAGTTTCAATGCATTTAATAATCGTTTTTCATTCATCTCTAAATTACTCTTTAAATTTGCCGGTGCATCATTTGAGCTCTGGTCGTTACGAGGATCATCTACTGACTGAGTATTTTCCCTGTGAGGTTCCTTAATATTGGTTTTCTTTTTAAACCAACGATATTTCATGCCTAATCCTCAATAGCAAAAAAGGAGAAAGGGGAGAGGTGGAGGAAAAAGAATTTTCTCATATTCTCCCCTTCCTATCTCCTTAATCTTTATTTGAAATTAAAAATCTTTAAAATCGCCGTCATCCATTGGAATTACTTCATCCGGCCTTACTGTTTTTACCGCTTTGGAGGCAGGATGCTTAGCTTTTTGCAAAACTTTTGTTTTAGCCGGTGCTTTATGTATTGCTTTATGAGAAACCGCCTGCTGCTTCCGGCCACTGCCTGCAGGCATTTCTTTGCTTCCACTTATTATTTTATTTAAGCCATCAATGGTTGTTTTTAGAGTTTCTGCCTGCGCCGACATTTCTTCGGATGCTGCGGCTGACTCCTCGGCTGTAGAAGCGTTCTGCTGAGTGACCTGATCCATCTGGTTGACCGCTTTATTGACCTGGATTATGCCTTCAGACTGCTCAATGCTGCCAGCGGATATTTCAGCAACCAAATTGCCTCCTTTTTTTACACTCTCAGAAATTTTATTAAGTGCGGTGGCTACTTCGTTCACAATGACGCTGCCTTCATCAGATTTGCTGATTGAAGTTTCTATGAGCCCTGCGGTATCCTTGGCGGCTGTGGCGCTTCGCTGGGCCAAATTTCGTACCTCTTCCGCGACTACGGCAAAACCTTTGCCGGCCTCTCCGGCCCGGGCTGCTTCCACCGCGGCATTAAGAGCTAGTAGGTTTGTTTGAAAAGCTATCTCTTCGATAGTTTTGATGATTTTACCCATCTCATCGGAAGAATTTTTGATCGATTCCATCGATTTCACCATCCGCTCCATGGAAGCAACACCGCTACCAACCGTCACTTCGCTTTCTTTCATCAGGCTGTTGGCCGTATCGGCACTGTCGGCATTTTTCTTGGTCATGCTGGTAATTTGTTCCAGCGAAGCAGATGTCTCTTCCAGCGAACTGGCCTGTTCTGTAGCTCCGCTGGCCAGAGTTTGTGAAGCACTGCTAACCTCACCAGCTGCATCGTTCACCTCATTAGCGCCTTGAGTCATCTCATCGGTAATTACTTCAATCGGTTTAATGACACTTCTGCGGATAAGCAAAGTGACGAGTACACAGGCAAGCACCACTATTAGTAAGGTTAGTCCAGCAGCTTTCATTTGAATACCGGTTGCTGCTGCGTCCACTGGTTTAAGGTCCATAATGATCTGAAAAGCTCCATGCATGTCGCCCACAGCTTTGTTATCTTTCTTGAACCCAACTGGATCAAGATTGGTGTTCGGCCGTGCCGGATCGTCATTGGAATTACCATGGCAGACCAGACATCCCTTGGTCAATTTTACAGCCCGGAAATAACGTAAACTGTTAGTTTCTTTATCTACTCCTGAAATTTCTCCGCTGCTACCGGCCTGTAGCTTTTGCAACAATTCTTTCTCAGTAGCAGTTACAGGCTTGTAATCCGGATTGCGCGCGTTAAACCGGGTCGGCTTGAACTGAAAATGGCTCTCTTCGGCTCCCTCTAATGCAGCGTTGAAGGCCGATACTACCGGTATTGTGTTATAATAAGTGGATCCGCGCAATGCTTTAAAAAACTGTGGTGATCCAACAGGAATACCTTTGAGTGCTTTCGCCGCTTCGGCTAATAGCTCCTCTGACTTAAAAGCATTGCGAGAATTTAATTGACCGGTGGCCACCCGTGCATTTTCCGCCATCCTACCGATTGCCCGGGCTTTGAAAAAAAGTTCGCTCATAACATCCTTCCGGTAATCCCGGGTAAATATTATTGCCAAACTAACGGTAGCTACGACCAGTGCAACTGCCACCAAAACCACTATTTTCCCTGATAAACTTAAGTTTTTAAACACTAATTATCCCCCCTTTTTTTTGATTTATTAATAATATCGATTTCTCCATCCAATTGTGTTCACTTCTTCGTTCAGAATGTTTCTTTAATATTTTTGCCAACTCTAGGATGGCACTGAGCGCAAACTTGAAGAACTTTTGTTCGATTCAAAAAGAAAATCTCTTTTTCATTTTTTTTAAGGTGAACTATGTGGCATTTTATGCATAGTACCGGCAGAGAGCCCTGGTGCGAGCTTAAGTTGTGAAAATTACTTCCCCTTTTATATCTTTGGTGACAAATCCTACAGTTTATGTTCTGAAAATCGTGATTTAAGCCTTCCGGTTCAACAAACCTACCAATAAAATACTTGCCGGTATTTTTTAATTCTTCATAGGTAATAATAAGCTTCCCCTTAAGGTCGATTCCACGATGGCAGTCTATACAATCCATTTTTTCTACTCTGTGCCGACCGGCTAAGTTTAGCGGCGGATCAGTTAGAAAATCAGAAAACTTTTTGCTGTGCATGGGCTGATTGCTACTGATATGACAGGAGCGGCAAAAGTCCCTATCAGCTTTGAGTTGTGCGGTTAAAATACTCATTACCAAACTGGATGTAACTATTAAGCTCAGTCCATATAAAATTATTTTTTTCTTATATTTATAAATTAGTGGATATTTCCCATTTACAATAATCTGAAACCTATTTCCATACGAATTATATCCATGATTCACTTATCAAGCAAATAAGTTAACGATCAAACACCGCTAAAGA
Organism: Nitrospinota bacterium; assembly: GCA_036011265.1. Classification (GTDB taxonomy): domain Bacteria; phylum Nitrospinota; class Nitrospinia; order CAJXCL01; family CAJXCL01; genus CAJXCL01. The sequence continues at coordinate 13,463 of DASCNB010000227.1, forward strand.
GACAGATTGAAGCAACAGACAGACAAATTAACAAGTTTATGTGCTATGTCATTCATTATTACTGTGCGCCTCTTGCATTTACAAATAAACCATATTTTTTATCTTCTTTTTCTGCCTCAGGTATTTTTAGATTATACTCATCAGACCACTTTATTAGAGGCACAGCTTTTCCCTTCCATAAGAAACTTGGTATATCATCTTAAGATGCAATAGAGAAGAGAAAGTTGCAACTTTATTGAGTGGATTTGTTAATAAAAATACTTGAAATGGAATAGGTGTGAAAACTTTTATTCCATAGAAACTGCAGGAGTATGCTAATAGAGGCTAAGTAATTTATTTGAATCCTCCTTAAATAAGCAGAGTCTTACCAATTAACGGTGTATAACCGTTTTATGAATTTCCTTCTTTTTAAATGCAAGGGTTACAGGCATAAGCCACCTGTAGCCCTTTTTTTAATCTTCTACGATATTATCTTTAAAAAAATTTCCTGAATCCTCTGAATTCGTTCTCATCATTATTGTCCGATCTCTTAACTTCTCTTTTTGCAAATCAGTTAAAACGCGTAGTTTTCTAAAACTGATATTTTTCTTGACTGTTTCATAGGTTTTAGAAACAATATTTTCATCAGAATCCAGACCGGTATCAATCTGCTCGTATCCTGCTTTCTCACACTTATTCCAAATCTTTTTACTGCAGCTATAGATGGTAGCTGTTTCCTCATTTTCATTGAAGCTGATAATGGTTTCTTTTTCCTGCTTAGTTAGCTTCATACTCCCCCATTTCCTTCAAAAATCCCTTATAATTACAAGAGATTTCAGTACTGAAATATTTAAATAGGTAAATGTATAGCCCTTTATGATTCACAGCGAAAAATTAGTATTAAATTATTATTATTTTCCATTCAAAATGGTATAAAATCAGATGAAACTGTATAAGTCGAAGCACATCGACAATATAAGAGTTTACATTTTGAAATCAAAGAGTTAAGCTATTTTCAATAAGTTACGGAGGTTCTTTTTTTTGTGGGAGTAATTCATTGACGTGCAAGGGGTCGGCGGTTCGAAACCGCCCGTGCCAATTTTTTTCTCTCAATAAATCAAATACTTACTTTTTAAACCTTGTCTCTTATTGTCTCTGAGTAATTCCTGGATAATTAATAAACGCTGAGTTTAATGGTTCTTTATAGTATTACAATGTAAAAACTTTTTTTTGGCACTGTTCAGCTATTTCTTTTTTTTGCAGCGGCTTATGCAAAGCTTAGTGCCTTATAGATAGCTCGGAATTCTTTTCGTTTATTTTCCAGGGCAGTAGCCCTATTTGATTTCGGCAAAGCTGAGCTTAGCTCTGCTATCCATGGCCTCAACCCTTCGGGTGGCTTTTCTTCGGCAACCGTCCAATTAGCTCCGCAGATTCGCCCAAAGGAGAGTAGCTGCGAAGACTTGAATTCGGTTTTCCATGCTGAAAGTGTTTAGCGATTGCATTCACATGTGGTTGCGGCAGCTTGCAGCTTTAAGATTAAAAATTAAAGGGACAAAATTTTGGCAAATGACAAAAACCCGATTGCTAATCCCGGTATAGTCCTCCGGGAGGAATTTGATGACTGGGCCGTTCTTTTTGATCCGGATTCCGGCGATGCCTTTGGGCTCAACCCGGTTAGCGTATTTATATGGAAGCTCCTGGATGGTGCACACAATGATAAGGATATCCTGGAAAAGTTGCGCGAAAACTGCAAAAACGTTCCTGAAGAAGCAGAAGGTGATATCAGAAAATTCATAAATGACCTTATAGAGAGAGGGTTTGCAGGCTACGAAACAACTGTCGGAGAAAAGAAATTAGTGATGGATGATAAAAAACTCACATATGAAAAACCGACTCTCGTTATACTGGGGGCGTCCGATTCGGAAGTACCGGGGACATCTGACAATGCCGAACCAAAGGACAGCGCAATGTGTGACGTGGGTCAGGCAGCTAGTTATCTATGCGGTCTCGGATTCTCCCCGGCTTTGCTATGTGGAGAAGGTGCTGGTGATGAGGGCTGAACGATGTAGTGGAGCAATTTAATTATAGATTGGTTCAACACGTTTTATTAGTTATGTTGGTTAAATTGGTATTATTTGTTCAACTGTTTTTTTTTGCCAGTCGAACTAATTTAACTAATTGAACCGATTAGTGAAATCTAAAATGAGAATAATGAGAACACCCAAATCTGTGGATTTGGATATTACGAACCGATGTAACCTCCGGTGTAAATACTGCTTTCATTTCAGCAGTGCTGGTGATGTTGGCATCGACCTGCCTAAAGAGGAGTGGCTTCAGTTTTTCGAAGAATTAAACCGCTGTGCTGTAATGGAAGTTTGTCTCTCTGGAGGGGAACCTTTTTGTCGGGAAGATTTGAAGGAGCTTATAGATGGAATCACCAGGAATCGGATGCGATTTTCTATCCTGAGTAATGGAACACTGATTACCGATGATACAGCAGCCTATCTGGCCTCCAGCGGCCGGTGTAATTCAGTGCAGGTCTCTATTGACGGCTCCGGGGCAGAACCTCATGATACGTGCAGGGGAGATGGAAATTTTCTGAAGGCGATGGCAGGGATAAATAATCTCAAGAAACATAATGTTTCCGTTGCTGTCAGAATTACTATTCATAAACATAATGTGTGGGACCTTGAAGAAGTTGCCGGGTTCTTATTGGATGAGATAGGTCTCCCTTGTTTTTCCACAAACACGGCCTCTTATTTCGGACTTTGCGCGAAAAATGCAGCTCAGGTGCAGCTCACAGTAGAAGAACGTTCCGTTGCTATGGAGACTTTGCTTAGACTGAATAAAAAATACAATGGCCGTATAAACGCGGCAGCGGGACCTCTGGCAGAGGGAAGGACCTGGTGCAGGATGGAAAAGGCAAGGCTATCTGAAGACGATTGTCACTCTGGCAGGGGACGCCTTACAGGCTGCGGCTGCCCTATGAGCAAAATCGCCATACGTTCGGATGGCGCGATTGTTCCATGCAACATGCTAAGTCATATAAAATTGGGCCAGATAAATCGTGAAAATCTTCAGGATGTGTGGCTTAATCATCCGGAAATGAAAAAATTAAGGACACGGCGTAATATCCCTTTGAGCGATTTCGAGTTTTGCAATGGATGCGAATATATTAATTATTGCACCGGTAATTGTCCGGCATTGGCTTACACCATTCTAGGCAAAGTCGATCATCCCAGTCCGGACGCCTGTCTAAGGAAGTTTCTGGATGACGGGGGGAAACTGCCGGTTTCATTTTAGAGTTTAGATTTTTCATTTTGCATCTATAGAACTAAGAAACATAAATGAAAAAGAACTAGAGGAACAGATAAATTTCATTTTAGATTTGTTACTTCAGATTATTAATACACTAAACAAAGCCTATGAACGAAGAAGAACTAAAGGAACGAACAAAGCGTTTTGCCTTATGAATAATAAAGCTGGTTGACTCGTTGCCAAAAACTACAGTTGGACGAGCGATTGGCAATCAATTGGTGAGGTGTGGAACTTCAGTAGGGGCAAATTATCGTTCTGCTTGCCGAGGGAGGTCGAAAGCAGATTTTATTGCTAAATTGGGTATAGTAGTAGAAGAAGCCGATGAAAGCGAATTTTGGCTTGAGTTGTTGATTGACGGGAAAATAATAAAAAGAGAATTGGTAGAACCTCTTCTTAATGAAGCAGGAGAACTTACGGCTATTTTTATTAGCTCGGTAAATACTGCAAAAAAGCGTAATAGATAAATGAAATGAAAAATGAAAAATCTAAAGCCTAAAATGAAATTAAACCAGATCTACTTCTATCTCACCGAAGGATGCAACCTTGCCTGTCGCCATTGCTGGATGGCTCCGAAATTTCAGACAAAGAAAACCATCTACCCGGCGCTGGAATTAGGTCTGTTCCGGTCTATCATTGAGCAGGCCCAGCTGCTTGGCCTTTCCGGCGTCAAGTTAACAGGTGGTGAGCCGCTGATGCATCCGGAAATAGATGATATTTTAGATCATATCCGGCTGGAAAATCTCCGCCTCACCGTAGAAACCAACGGCCTTCTTTGTACACCAGGGCTGGCCAAAAAAATAAAAGCATGCAAAAAACCATTTGTATCGGTTAGCCTGGATGCTGCGAATGCCAATATACACGAATGGATCAGGGGTGTGGAGGGTTCTTTTGAGGATGCGAAGGAAGGAATCAGAAATCTAGTAAAAGCCGGAATAAAACCCCAGATTATTTTATCAGTTATGCGTTGCAACAAGGATCAAATGGAAACTGTCGTACGGCTTGCAGAATCTCTTGGCGCTGGTTCGGTGAAGTTTAATCTTGTTCAGCCAATCGAGAGGGGCGTGAAGATGCGTAAGGCTGGAGAGACTTTAACTATAGATGAGTTAATTAGATTAGGGCGGTGGGTGGAAACCACCCTTTCAGACTCAACAAATTTAAGACTTATTTATCACCACCCTCCTGCTTTTCGTCCTCTGGGAAAGATGTTTGGTAATAACAGAGTCGGGAATGGAGCTTGCGGAATTAAGGGGATTTTAGGTGTCCTGGCAAACGGCTCTTATGCTCTTTGCGGTATAGGTGAGTCGGTTCAGGAACTTATTTTCGGGCATGCCGCTAAAGATCGGCTTGAGGATGTTTGGAACAACACGCCCGTTCTTCAGGAAATTCGTGAGGGTCTGCCTGACGGATTGGAGGGTATCTGCGGCGATTGTCTTATGAAGAGCCGTTGTTTAGGAAGCTGTGTGGCCCAAAACTATTATCTCAACAAGAATCTCTTTGCCCCTTTTTGGTATTGTGAGGAAGCGAGCGCCCTGGGGCTTTTTCCGGAAAGCCGGCTGCGACCAACAGCCAATAATTGCAGATTGATGGTTTAAGATTTTAGATTTGTGAAAGCTGTTTTCATTTAAGATTAATGGAATTAATAAATATGAACTGAAAAAAATCTAAAATCTTAAAGATTTTTCCTTAAATCAAAAATCTAAAATCCAATGATGGTTATTAGAAAATGCTTGGAAAACAGATCAAAGAATTGCGATTGAGAAGTGAAATATCTCTGGAAGAACTTGCTCAGGAATCAGGTCTTTCAATGGACGCCCTGGGGCAAATTGAGGAAGACAACATAGAGCATCTTGAGGATTCCAAGCTTCTCCAAATTGCCGATAGTCTCCGCTTAAAAAGCGCTCATGATTTTGCCTGTTTGATGAAAACTAATAAAGCCTTTAGAAGATTCCATGCCTACGTTGTCGGACTCCCTAAAACAGGAACAGTATCCCTGGCTGGACTTTTCGGAAACTATCGTTCTTTCCATGAATTTCAGCAAAGGGAAACACATAAAATGATAATTGAACTAAATCAGGGACAGGTTTCAAAAAGGGAATTTTCTCAATTCATCAGGAAACGGGATTTTTGGGCCGGATTCCTGGAAATGGATGCCGCGCATTTTAATCGCCATTATATTGATATTCTCGCTGAAGAATTTCCAAATGCTAAATTTTTATGCCTTATACGTGACTGTTATTCCTGGGTGAATTCTTGCGTTAACTACTACACCCATCCTGAAAAAGAAGCCTTGCAGTCATCTGAACTTCCCAACGGAATGCCTTTCGACTTGCCCATGGGGGCAAGTAGCGAAAAAGAGGAACTGGTAATTAATTTTCAAAAATATATTGATGTCCCTCTTATGTTTTGGACAACAGAATATAAAAAGATGTTTGAAAAACTTCCTCCAGACAGGTCTATGATTGTTAAAACAGACGAAATTTCCGGTAAAGCGGAAGAGATAGCCCGGATTTTGAATGTATCCTATAATTCTTTAATTACAGAGCAGTCTCATCTCAATAAAGCAGAGTATGGGGTTGATGTCCTTCGTAGTTTGGATAAAGGTTTCCTGGAAGCTAAGTTCAAGGAGCATTGTTCTGATTTGATGGAAAAATTTTTTCCAGGTTATTCTCTTCAGGATTATTTTAAAGGACAAAATTTGTCTCGATGAAATGAAAGGAATTTTAAAGAATCTGTAGATGAAAATTCGTACTCATTTTTATACGTCAACTATATTAAGCGGTGGTTTATATGCTGTTACTCGATCCCCGCAAATTGCGCTTTCTTGTTTTCTCAGTGGTATATTTATTGATATTGACCATGTTTTCGATTTTTTAATTTTCTCAGGAGAAAAATTTTCTATCAAGAAGATGATCTCATGGTGCAATGAATCAAGATGGGAAAAGATTGTGCTGATTTTTCATTCTTATGAAGTATTAATTTTTTTAAGTTTTATTATGTACTATTTTCCAGACAACATATTGATGGGTATTTTGCTGGGAGGCGGTCTGCATCTCGTGCTGGATCAAATAGGAAATTGCTTTTTCGGAAAGCGGTTTAGGGTCTCCCCCTGGTTTTATTTTTTGATTTTTAGGATTTTTTCAGGTTTTCGAAAAGAAAAACTGCTCAGGCAAAACCTGACTCTCCAATCTCTATAGTTGTAATCCATTGACAAAAGGATACCATTTAGATATTTTAATATTGAAATGACTGATAATGAATTGGAAAAATTAAGGCATAGCACAGCGCACGTAATGGCTCAGGCTGTGAAAAGGCTCTACCCTGAAACACAGGTTACCATAGGACCGGCGATTGAAGATGGTTTCTATTATGACTTTGACAGGGATGAATCTTTCAAACCCGAAGACCTTCAAAAAATAGAAAGAGTCATACATGAAATTATTAAAGAAAATCTTCCGGTCGCGCAGTCTGAACTGAGCAAGAAAGAGGCCCTTAAGTTTTTTGAGAAAAAAGGAGAAAAGTATAAGCAGGAATTGATTAATGAAATTGAGGATGAAAAAGTCAGCATTTACACACAGGGTGAATTTGCGGACCTTTGCCGTGGTCCTCATGTTGGTTCCACAGGAGATATAAAGTCCTTTAAACTGTTGAGTGTTGCTGGTTCATACTGGCGAGGGGATGAAAAGAATAAGATGC
>DASCNB010000228.1:0-3319 GCA_036011265.1 Nitrospinota bacterium
TGTCAGACGTTATGCTGAAACAGCAAAAGATATTCTAAAAGCAGTAACAGAATATAAAGATGATGTTCAGCAGGGCAATTTCCCTTCTATAGAAGAAAGTTATAAAAGAACAGCAGACTATTTGAAAGTTTTGAAATAATTCCTCTCAATGCGATTTGCCACCAAGACAGAGTCGGCATGAAATACAATCCTGATAGCCACCACAGAAGGTTAATAAGACTAAAAGGGTACGATTATTCAGGGCATGGAGCATATTTTATTACGCTATGCACCCACGACAAAAAATGTTTGTTTGGTGATATTGTTCATGGTCAAATGAAATTCACGCAATATGGTGAAATTGTAAAAATTGAATGGTTGAAAACATTTGAAATACGGAAAAACCTGGCATTGGATGAATACATGATCATGCCCAACCATTTTCACGGGATTATCATTATTACCGATAACGAATCCGATGGTAGGGGCACGTTGCAACGTGCCCCTACTTTGAGCAATTTGGAAAACCCGTTCCCAATTCCATACCGACCATAATTCGCCTGTTCAAATCCACAACCACAAAACAAATTAACGGATTGCGCAACACCCCCGGTATAAAGATATGGCAACGTAATTATTACGAACATGTCATCCGTAATGAAAATGAATTAAACAAAATCAGAGAATATATCCAAAATAATCAATTAAACTGGCAGGAGGACAGGGAAAATCCTATGCATGTAGATTTTTGCAAATTGGTTAAAAACAGAATGGATAAGGCAGGGAGTATGAAAACAGAAATTGAATTAAAAAATTAGAATTTGAAGATGATCCCTTGGACAGAAAAAAAATTCCTTCCCCTGAACCTTGACAACTTCATATGAAGATTTTATATAGGAAATGAAAGATATATGTCACCCCGATCGGGTTTGTCAGCATTCGGATGCGCAACAACATTGTTCCGTAATAAGGTCAATGCTAAATTTCACGGGACACAGATAAATAATTTTTTAAAGGAGGGCACAAAATGTTTTTAACAAAATTCAGACCCCTGGAAGACAGTTTCAGCAGCAGGAGGCCATTTTTAACAGACGATGTCGATAATTTTGCCGAACGGTTTTTTCCAAACACAGCAGGGACAGATGGTTTTTCTTCACCGAATATAGACCTGTATGACGACAAAGAAGACCTTGTAGTTAGAGCGGAGATTCCCGGTGCAAATGAAAAGGATATTGATGTTTCTCTTGAGGATGGAATCCTCTCAATAAAAGGCGAGAGAAAATTAGAGAATGAGGACAAGAAGGATAGTTACTACAGGATCGAGAGAAGCTACGGGTCATTTTCAAGATCATTCAAGCTCCCCGTAGAAGTAAAAACTGGTGATGCGAAAGCAAGCTACAAAAATGGGATACTTGAAATAAGGATTCCCAAAGAAGAAAAAGCAAAACCAAAAAAGATAGAGATAAATGTTAATTAAAAAAAGAGGCGGCTTTTAAAAAAGCCGCCTCTTTTAATGCTTTTAGACTTTATTCTTTCTGAAATTCCGAGTGGAATTCCATAGAGTGACTCCATTTGTTCCTTACGGCTGAAAGAGTTTTTGGAGTAACCGTCTTTTCTCCCTTTTTCTTCGCTTCGTTTTCTACTTCTTTTATTACCATGCCACGTACAAAGGGAGGGATCTTTTCTATTTTTTCTTTAGCTTCCTTGTCCCACGAAAGTTCTTTTTCAATTTTTTTTGAGCCTTCTCCCCACAATTGATATTTCTTCTCTATGAGTTTTTCTGTAATTTGTGGAGAACCGCTTTTTCTTACAAAGGCCTCGATTCTCCATTTAGTCATATCTCTCATGAACCCTTCCGGAATATTTTGAAGACGCAGTTGAGCTTCTTCTGTCCACTCTAAAACTTTTCCACTGGAAGGTGTCACAAACTCTTTTTTATCTTCCACTAACTTAAATTTTTCTTTTAGGGCCCTGCAAATCGGACACTCATCAGGAGCATAACCTTTAGCTGTATATCCGCAGATATCGCAGTAATAGTAATCAACTTTCTCATCGATCTTAAACTCTATTTTTCCGGAAGCTTCAGTTTCTTCTTTTTGAGGAGCGCCTTGTCCCATCATGGATGACATCATATCTTTAGCGCCGGAAATTCCATTTTCAGCGACTTCCAGCGTTATTTCAGAAACACCTGTTTTTTCCGCGAATTGTTCAACTCTGCCTTTGGTCATGTTTCTCATAAACCCTGCCGGTACCCTATCTAACCTTGCTTGGGCCTCATCTGTCCACTTGAAGGTTTTTTCAGAACCTGATTCCTTCTGGTTACCGCTCATGGCACCAGACATTTTTGAGATCATATCTGTCATGCCGCCCATCTTTTTTTTACCTTCATCGAGGTTCTGGGAGGCGATCTCTTCTGAGATAAAGTCCAATCCTTTTGAGCGGGCGTATTTTTCTATCCGGAGTTTTACATTGTCCCTCATAAACCCTGACGGCACCTTTTCAAGACGTTTTAATGCCTTTTCTTCCCAGGTAATTATTTTTCCGTCAAAAGCAGTCATCTCTTCTCCCTGCTTTTTTTCAGAGGGTGCAATCATTTTTTCTTTTTTCTCGATTTTTTTCTTCATGGCCCCTTCCGCGATAATTCCCATTGCTTTTCTGGCGGATTCCGGCAGGAGTTCTTCTGTTGCCAGGCTTACCACTTTATCGGTAATAACTGTATGTCCCTGTTCCGTGGCAAACCTTAGAATGGCCATTTTTGCCATTCCCCTGGCGAAAGTAGGAACTCTTTCCATTCTCTTTTCAGCTTCTTTTGTCCACACAATATTAACCTTCGCTGTTTCTTCAAGCGGTGGAATAAATTTTCTGGATGAAACTAATAAATTGCAGTTTACTCTCCTGAGAATATTTTCCGTATTACTGCCGATATCCATGCCTTCATCACTGTGAATTCCAACTTTTCCCATAATCAGCAACCATGGATTTTCTTCTTTTACATATTGGAGTATTTTTTCAAACGCTTTGCCGTCCAGTAATTTTGTTTCTATAGTTGCTTTCTGTTTTTCCGCTACCTGTTTTGAAATATCAAGATATGCTTGATAGATTTTTGCGAGTCCGCTGTCGATAATATCCTCATGCAGTTTTTCTTGTTCTTTAAACTTAAAAACTTGTCCAGCTTCATCGGACAACACTCCGGCAATGCTATTAAATGCCACATAATGAAAATAGGGATCAAATGCGGAGATTACCGCTACTTTTTTATTGAAAAATTTGGCTAACTCCATGCCCGTCAGTAATCCACCAAAAGACTGTGGACTTCCATCCACAGCGACTACAATGTTAC
>DASCNB010000229.1:0-14224 GCA_036011265.1 Nitrospinota bacterium
CAAGTCTCATTTAAAGAGGACACCTCTATAACTAAAGGTGGGTGCATCATTGATACTTCCTATGGTTCTATCAGGGCGACTTTGGAGGAGGAATTTGAAGAATTAGTTAAACATTTAAATAAAGAGCAGGACGCTTTAACAGAAAAAAAGGAAAATGGAGCATAAGCTATGACCGTTTGTATTGATTTTCAAAAATACAAAAACGTTTTAAATGAAAGAGATGGTATAGAAGTCAGCGGAAGCATTGATCGGATTGTAGGGCTTGTTATTGAAGGAAAGGGACCGGGTACATCTATAGGGACAACCTGTGATATTTTTCCTAAATACTCAAAGGTTCCCTCTCTTCAAGCGGAAGTGATTGGATTTAGAGATAATAAAATTCTTCTCATGCCCTTGGGCGACATGCGGGGCATTATGCCGGGTGATAAGATTGTTGTTAAAGAGGGAAAATCAACCGTAGGGGTAGGGACAGGAGTGTTGGGAAGGATCCTGGATGGTTTGGGAAACCCTATCGATGGGAAAGGTCCCATTTTAACTGAAACACATTATCCTCTTATTCCAGAACCGCTCAATCCGATGCAAAGGGGAAGGATAACCGAACCGATTGATGTTGGAATAAAAGCCCTTAACGGAGTTTTAACTTTTGGAAAGGGACAACGGGTTGGACTTATGTCGGGAACCGGCCTGGGTAAAAGTATATTAATGGGTATGATTTCTCGTAACACCTCTGCAGATGTAAGTGTGATAGCATTGATAGGAGAGAGGGGGAGGGAAGTACGTGAATTTGTTGAAACAAGTCTTGGTGAAGAAGGACTTAAAAGATCGGTAGTGGTAGCAGCTACCTCGGATCAGCCGCCTCTGGTAAGGCTTAGAGGGGCATTTTTAGCCACAACCATAGCTGAATTTTTCCAAGATATGGGAAAAGATGTAATTCTAATGATGGACTCAGTTACACGTGTTGCCCTGGCGCAAAGGGAAGTGGGTTTGGCCGCAGGAGAACCACCTACAACGCGTGGGTTTACACCGTCGGTCTTCTCTTTAATGCCGAAACTCCTGGAAAGAACCGGGAAAGCGAAAGATAAAGGAAGTATTACAGGGATATACAGTGTCCTTGTTGAAGGAGATGATTTGATGGAGCCCATATCTGACGCGGTCCGTTCAATTGTTGACGGGCATATTGTCTTGACCAGACATTTGGCGGCTCAAAACCATTATCCTGCAATTGATCTATTGGATTCTGTCAGCAGGCTTATGATTGACGTAGTGTCCGATGAACATCTTGTTCTGGCAAACCGGTTAATAGAGATTATGGCGACTTATAAGGAATCGGAAGATCTCATTAATATTGGCGCCTACGTTAAAGGGAGCAGCGCGAAAATAGATTTTTCCATCAAAATGATAGATTCCATTAATAAATTTCTGAAACAGGGAATATTTGAAAAGGTAAGTTATCAGGAATCCATTGAACAGATGAAAGCAATCCTGGAAAATTAACAGTGGCCAACTTTCAATGGTTAATTTTCAATATTAATTGTTCATTGAAAATTGCTTATGTTTAAATTTCGTTTAGAGCCGGCATTGAGGTATCGCTCCAGTATCGTTGAAAAAAATCAACGTGAACTGGCAGTTGTTAATAATTTGTCTCAACAGGAAAATGATAAACTTGAAGCCTTATCAAATAGAAATAAAAACAATTCAGAAAAATACTCTCAGGGGTGGGAAAATTTAACTTTAGAAGAGATGGTTTTTTATGATAATTTTTTTAGCGGAAATTTAGTTGAGATAAAAAAATAAAGACAGGTACTTGCCGAAGCTCAGGAAGAGGTTGAAAAAAAAAGAGCGGTCCTCAATGAGTCGATAAAACAAAAGAGAATTATAGAAACGGTTAAGAAGAAAGCTTTCGAGGAATATAAACAACTTGAAAGGAAAAAAGAAGAAGCGTTACTCAATGAAGTTGCATCGACCAGGTTTAAATTTAAAAATGAAGAAACAATTTAATATCGAAAAATTAATTGTTATTTTAATTGCTGTAAAACTTGGCGTTTCTGCGATGATATTACAATCGCATGAAAGAGATATAGCAGCTATTTCTTTTGGGACGCCGGTATATGCTCAGGAGAATGTGGCGGATGTTGAAAAAAAAATGCCTGAAAAAAAAATGGAAACCCGGCAGGCTGCTTCCAGAGAGATTGACCTTGATATATTAAAATCTATCGAGCAAAAAGAACAAGACTTAAAGAAAAGAGAGCAGGTTCTTAAAAAGCAAGAAGAGGAGTTGAAACTTCTAACTGTGGAAATAGAAAAGAAACTCAGCAAGATTAAATCAGCTCAAAGCAGGATTGAGGAACTGGTGGCTTTAAGAGAAGACCTGGTTGAAAAAAGCATTAAACATCTTGTGAAAGTCTATTCATCTATGAAACCTGCTGAGGCTGGTCCCCTCATAGAAAAACTGGATAAGGGCATAACCATCCAGATCCTCAGTAAAATGAAAGGAAAAGACGCTGGGAAAATATTAGCTCGTGTTAACCCCAATTTGGCAGCAAAATTAAGCGAAGAAATCGCTAAACGAAAGTAGTCTACTTCTTTTTTTAAAGGTTTAACAGCAGGCTAATAAAAGAAAGGACTTTATCATATAACAGTCAACATAATGATGTGAAAAAGTATCTTGTCTAATTAGAAGCGTTTATAGTATTGCTAATAATTATCTCCCTCCACTCCTTTTTTATACATTTTAGATAATTTCTAATCCCTTTCTTTGATAGCCTAAAACCATGAGCACAGCAGGTGTGTTTAAATTTGTAATTGGACTAGGGTAGGGAGCTTAACTCTATAATGAGGAAAGAATAGTAAACCAGGTATTATATTAAAAAATTGAATTAAAAATAGTAGTATGTTTTAATAAAAATATCAGGTGGTTACTCAATTCAGATGATTAGAACTGCCCTTAATCTCCTGTTAAATTTCATATATTTTGGAATAGTAAAACATGATATTAGAAAAACAGTTTTTGAGTGCTAAAATTCTGATCGTTGATGACGAACCTGATAACGTCAATCTACTTGAAAAAATGCTGAAGTTTGCTGGTTACACCTCTCTTCAGACTGCAACTGACCCATGTAAAGTAAAGTCGATTTATCAGGATTTTATACCGGACCTGGTTCTGCTTGATTTGAGTATGCCCGAGATGAACGGTTTTGAAGTTATGGATCAACTAAAAGATATTGAAAGGGATTCATACCTTTCAGTCCTGGTTCTCACAGGGCTGAATGATGATGAAACCCTTTTACATGCGCTCGACTTCGGAGCAAAGGATTTCATTCAAAAACCTTTTGATTCTCATGAAGTCCTTTCCCGTATTCGCAATTTGTTAGAGGTGCGTCTACTTCATAAACAGCTAAAAAATCAAAACCAAATCCTTGAAAAAAAAGTTCAGGAACGTACGAAAGAACTGAACAATTCAAGACTGGAAGTTGTACGCCGACTCGGCAGAGCAGCTGAATACCGGGACAACGAAACAGGTCTGCATATCATTCGAATGAGCAAAATGAGCGCTTTGATTGGAAAGACTGCAGGGGTATCTAATGTCGATTGCGATCTATTACTAAATGCCAGTCCTATGCATGATATCGGGAAAATCGGCATTCCTGATAGTGTTCTCTTGAAGCCCGGCAAACTGAGTACCGATGAGTGGAAAATAATGAAGACTCATAGCGCTATCGGAGCAAACCTTCTTTCAGAACATGATTCGGAATTAATGAAGATGGCACATACCATTGCCCTCACACATCATGAAAAATGGGATGGTACAGGGTATCCTGAAGGACTGAAGCAAGAAGATATTCCCCTGGTGGGGAGGATTTGTGCGTTGTGCGATGTGTTTGACGCGCTTACATCAAAACGTTTGTACAAAAAGGCATGGAGCATCGAGGATTCGCAGGCTGAAATAAAACGCAACTCTGGAAAACACTTTGATCCGAAACTGGTTGAAGTATTCGAACAGATTTTAGATGATCTTACTAAAATAACTAAAGAACTTGCTGAACCTGTAACACAGGGCAATTAACAATTAGCAATCATCATTTAGTAATTAACAATGATCATTGAACATTGATTTACTTCGGTCTTATTATTTACAAGACTATGCGGTTATATCAACTCCTTCACCGGATGGATTTGCCACTTGATTGCTAATTTTACTTTTTTGATTATCAACAGGTTTAATGTCTACCGTCTGAGCCGAAGCTTTTGCTTCACTCTTCACTTCTCCCGGTCCTGCCGATGGCTTTTCCTGTTCCCCACTTGATGGTTTAGACGCAGGAGCCGCGTTGTCAAATTTATTGAAAAAATTTCCTATGGATGAATTGATATGCATTTTTAATACTCCTTCTCTCTTTGAAAAAAATAATTATTAAACTCGATTTATTTGTTTTTATATTTCAACTTCTTCTTCCAATACTTTTGACAACATTTCTTTAATCTTTATCATCTCTTCCGCTGGAATTTGCCTGACAACTTCATTAGATTTTTTGTCTATAATTGTAATTACCAGATCGTTGCTATTTGTTAGAGAGTATTTGATGCGGTTATTGTTAATTTTAATAGAACCCGATGATTTTACTGAATCTTTACTTGCCATGTTTTTGGCATCTTCAGAAATCGAAACCACATCATCTACTATACTTGCGGAACCATTTTTAGAGACATTGCTTGCTGCCTGCATTTTGGGAGCATTTGCCTGCTGTTGCCTAACGCCATAGGTTCCAGGATCATTTTGTTTTGCTATTAAATTGCTCACCGGGGCGAACATCTCCATGTTTCATCCCTCCTTTCATAAAAATTATATCTCACTTCTCTTAACGGGATTTTAGGAAGGAACTTTAGTCTGAAATGAAAAAATGATTAGAGTGAATCTCAATGTTTATTAAAAAACAAAAAAACCTGGTTCTCAGGATAATGTCAAATGGTGGCTATGCCCTGTTTTGTCATTCTCGATAAAAGCATTTGAGAATGACATGCTGGGACCTTCGGGAATGGCAGTGCGGAAGTGTCATTTCGAGCCCTTCGCTTGTCATTCTGAGCGAAGCGAAGAATCTCATCCTTTGGCTCTCGATAAACTCCACGAGAAATCTAACTTATAATTTAAGATTAGATGTTTGGAGTTTCAGAAGATGTGTCTTCAGTTATCAAGCCATCTCTCATACGTATAATGCGTTTGGCATGATTTGCCGCGTTTTGATCATGAGTTACCAGGATAATAGTTTTACCAGTCTGATGTAGTTGATCAAAGGTTGAGAGGATCTCCTTGCCGGAATTACTGTCTAAATTTCCGGTCGGTTCGTCAGCTAATAAAACAGAAGGTTCGCATATAAGCGCCCTGGCAATTGCAACCCTTTGCTGTTC
The DNA here is from genome assembly GCA_036011265.1 of Nitrospinota bacterium. Classification (GTDB taxonomy): domain Bacteria; phylum Nitrospinota; class Nitrospinia; order CAJXCL01; family CAJXCL01; genus CAJXCL01. The sequence goes on from DASCNB010000229.1 coordinate 5,401, forward strand.
ACCACCTGACAGCTCAGCCGGGCTATGGGTTAGCCTGTCTTCCAAACCTACCAGTTTCAGCATTTTTTCAGCTCTTTCTCCGGCGTCTGGCGGGTATTTGTTCCGGTAAATAAGGGGCAGCACAACATTGCTGATGGCGTTTACTCCGGACAACAGGTTGTATGCCTGAAAGATAAAGCCTATTTTGCGATTTCGTATTGCTGATAAGCGGCTGTCATTAAGTCCACTTATTTCATCGTTGTCCAGAAAATAAGTTCCGCTCGTTGGAGTGTCGAGACAACCGATAATATTCATCAAAGTGCTTTTTCCAGCGCCGGACGGCGCCATAATGGAAACATATTCCCCTTTTTTAATAGATAGTGAAACCCCTTTAAGTACCTTAACCTTTAATTTACCCCTGTTATAAACTTTAGTGATATCTCTTAACTGAATCACTTATTTTTTCCGGAAAAAACATTGGAATGATCAAATCCTGATGAATCCTTACTGGCAATGATTACTTCATCCCCTAATTTTAGTCCTTCCTTGATTTCAATATATCCTTCATCTCTCCAGCCAATCTTTACGTCTTTTTTTATAGACGAATTTTTTTTTGGAGGGTTTCCTGTTCCGGCATTTTTTACAAGAACAAAACTGTTTTTCCCTTTTCTTTTTACAGCACCTTTTGGAACTGCAAGAACCCCTTTTCGCTCTCCTATAACAACAGTAACGCTGGTTGTCATCTCAGGCCGTAGTCTATTCATATCTGAGTCAGGAATATTAATTATGACCTCATAATTAACCACATTTTCCTGAATCACCGCTTTGGGATAGATATCTGTAACAGTGCCTGTGAATATTTCACCGGGAAAGGTATCCACAGTAAAAAGGGCCTCCTGTTCTGTCTTTACATACCCAATATCTGTCTCATCCACAAAGGCATTAATATGTAGCCTGTCCATATCAATGATATTCACAAAAGTCGGTGAGTTTAGCCCTGCCGCGACAGTTTCTCCTTCCTGAGTGGAAATGGAAGCTACTATGCCTGAAATAGGAGATTTAATGGTAGCGTAAGAAAGATCTATTTCAATTTCTTTAAGGCCGGCTTGGGCCTGGGCTACTTTTGCCCCGGCAAGGTTCAAGTCATTTTTAAATTTCGTTTTAATATATTGAAGATCTGTTTCTAATTCTTTAAAGTTAGCCTCAGCTTGGGCTACTTTTGCCCTGGCAAGGTTCAGGTCACTTTTAAATTTAGTTTCCGTATAGACGAGACTCTGCTTGTTTGAGCGAAGTTCCGCTTTCAGGACCTTGAGTTCTTTTAAAGACGAGTCATATTTTCCCGGAGAAACAATCCCTTTTTTTAGAAGTGACTCATCTCGTTTAAAATTATCTTCAGCCAGTTTAAGTTTAAAGCTTACGGCATCAAGTTCAGCCTGCAATTTTTTTATGTCCTCGGGGGTTTCGTTTACAATAGCCTGGAGTTTCGCATTTTCTGCGTTCACATTAGCCTTTGCCTGCGCTACTTTTGCCTGGTATTTTATGATTTCTTTAGGAGTTTCCTTTTCAATGGCAATGCGCCTTGCTTTTTCCGCGTTTAAATTAGCTTGTGCCTGGTCCACCTTTGCTCTCAGGTCATCATCTTCCACAGTGGCAATCAGTTGATCTTTTTCCACATGATCTCCCACTTTAACAAATAAGCGCTCTACTTTGCCCGATACCCGGGCCCCTACTTTCACCTCCGCCCCTACCATGGGTTTAACGGTTCCCGTGGCCAGGATAGTCTTTTTCATATCTTTTTTTTCAACAACAGCGGTTTTAGAATGAGAACTGAATTTATGGTTTTTTTTACCATAATACTTAAAACCGGTCATACCAGACCCGGCTAAGATTAAAACCAGTATTAAATAAAAAAGAAATTTCTTCATTGTCATTAATATTATCACACAAAGGTACTATAAACACCTTGATGTTTTTCACTCTAAAATTCTTTACTCTTTACTTTCACACGTCGTTTATTATAATAAACTTAGCGGAAGGCAATTGTAATAGTTAAACATTTTTTTGACAGAAGATATGGTTCGACAAGCGTTCGACTGAGCTCACACCGAAGACTCACCATAACAATATTGTTTTTAATATCAGGATATGCTTGCCGAAGCCCAGTCCCTCACGAATATCCTATCAAAATTAAGATCTTTTGGAGAAAGCATTATGTCCGGCCATTCGAAATGGTCAAGCATTAAGCATAAAAAAGCGGCAGTTGACGCAAAACGGGGCAAGGTTTTTACAAGAATTACAAAAGAAATAACTGTAGCAGCCCGTACCGGTGGCGGCGATGCTGCTTCAAACCCTCGTTTACGAACCGCTGTTCAATCCGCTAAATCCGTTAACATGCCACAAGATAATATTCAGCGTGCTATTAAAAAAGGAACAGGCGAACTACCCGGTGTGCAATACGAGGAACATACTTATGAGGGATATGGAGCCGCAGGTGTAGCAATTATGGTGGATGTGCTAACAGACAACAAAAACCGGACAGTGGCAGAATTGAGGAAGATTTTTTCCAAAAATAGCGGGAATATGGCGGAGTCGGGATGTGTAAACTGGATGTTTCATAAAAAAGGATTGATATTTGTAGATTATGATAAAGCGGATGAGGAAAAACTTATGTCAATTGTTATTGATGCCGGAGCCGAAGACATTAAAGCCGAAGAAAAAACTTTTGAAATTGTAACTGCGGCAGAAGATTTTGAAAATGTAAAAAATGTCCTTGCAAAAAACAAAATTGAGTTCAGTATGGCTGAAATTACCATGATTCCGGAGACAACTCTTAAAGTAGAAGGGAAAGACGCTCAGCAGTTGATAAAGCTGATGGAAGAATTGGATGAGCATGATGACATTCAGAAAACATACGCTAATTTTGACATCTCTGAAAAGGACCTCGCTAAAATCGGATAGCACAGGGGGCAGGTGCCGGGGGTTGGTTATAAATGATAAAAATTGTTGAAATGCTTTAGTTTTTCCTTATCCCTTGACCCTGTAAACTGCAAACTTTTAATATGCGAGTATTGGGAATAGATCCTGGAAGTATTATAACCGGCTATGGAATTGTCGAGAAAAACGGAAGAGACTTAAAAACTATTAAATGGGGAGCTATCCGAACGAAAAGCAATCAATCCTTTCCTGAGAAATTAAAAAAAATCTACGACGATCTGACTGAAATTATCAAAACTTACGAGCCTTCCTCTGCGGCTATAGAAAATATTTTCTTTGCCAAAAACGCGAAAAGCGCTTTAAAATTGGGGCAGGTGAGGGGAGCAACCATCCTTGCGTCAATAAATTCCGGTCTCAAAACCGCTGAATATACACCTCTGGAAATCAAACAATCTGTTACAGGCTATGGAAGGGCAGATAAAGCACAGATGCAGATAATGGTAACTAAGCTGCTTTGTTTAAAAGAAACTCCTAAACCTTTTGACGCGTCAGACGCCCTGGCAGTCGCTATATGCCATCTGCATTCGGCAGCCTTTAAAAAGAGAATAGGCAGGTAAGTTGATTAATTAGTTTATTAGCCACCAAGGCACAAAAAAAGAAATTAATATTTTTTCTTAATGTCTTCGTGACTTTATTGCAAATTTTGAAATTCCGATAAAACAAACCAATGATAGCAAGAATTGAAGGGAAGTTAGTCTATAAATCTACTAATCGTTTGATAGTGGATGTGAACGGAGTTGGATACCAGGTGTATGTACCGTTGTCTACGTATTATGCCTTACCGGAAACGGGAGAGATTCTACAGCTTCGAATCAAAACAATTGTTAGAGAAGAAGCTTTTAATCTCTTTGGTTTTTTTACAAAAGAAGAACAGGATATGTTTGAGTATCTCATAAGTGTTTCGAAAATCGGTCCGAAAGTAGGGCTCAATACTTTGTCGGGAATGTCTGCGAATGAGCTTAAGGAAGCAATTCTGCAGGGCGATATTGAAAAAATTTACTCCATCCCCGGTATCGGGAAAAAAACAGCAGAGAGAATTGTTCTTGAACTCAAAGAAAAGGTTGGTAAGATAGTTCTCGATGCATCCTCAATGGTTGATTCTGCTGATCCTTCAACGAAAACTGAGTTGAAAGACGCGCTTTCTGCCTTGTTAAACTTGGGATATAAAAAACCGTCCGCGGAATCAGCGCTGAGAAAAGTTACTGCAGCTCTAAAGAACAATGATAATGAGGATAGTTTTACTGTCGAAACGCTTATTAAAAGTGCGTTAAAAATCTTGTCCGGAGTAAAGTAAAGCTGTCAGTGCTCGGGAGTCAGTTGACGGCTCTTAATTAGAAAAATTCTTTCATTAATTTTTTGTAAAAACTAATATCTTATCTAATGACAAATCCAAACCTATCTCCTAATACGGATCAATCTGAAGCTCAAGCGGAAGAAGAAGTTTCTATTGAAATAGGCCTGCGTCCTAAAACGATTGATGAATATGTTGGACAGTTAAAAATTAAAGAGAACCTTAAGATATTCATCCAGGCAGCTAAAGAAAGAGAGGAGTCTCTCGATCACGTTTTGCTCTACGGCCCTCCGGGACTGGGAAAAACCACCCTTGCCTATATTATTGCTCATGAAATGGGCGCTAATATTGTATCAACATCAGGGCCGGTCATAGAAAAAGCAGGTGACCTGGCAGCGTTGTTGACAAACCTGAGTGAGGGGGACGTTCTATTTATTGATGAACTGCATCGTTTGAATGCCGTAGTTGAAGAAATTCTCTATCCTGCCATGGAAGATTATCATGTGGATATTATTATCGGGCAGGGACCAAGCGCGAAGAGCATTAAATTAAATATACCCAAATTCACATTGGTGGGCGCCACCACGCGGGCAGGTATGCTTACTTTTCCTTTGAGAGACAGGTTTGGTATTGTGGACCGCCTCGACTATTACAGTGAAGATGAACTGAAAACCATTGTGAACCGCTCCGCGGAAATCTTGGAAATAAATATAGATGATCCCGGTACTTTTGAACTGGCGCGCCGATCCAGAGGGACCCCGAGGATAGCAAACAGGTTGTTACGAAGGGTAAGGGATTTTGCCCAGATTATGGAAGACGGAAAAATAACTAAAGAAGTAGCCGACAGATCGCTGAAATCACTGGAAGTAGATGAAAAAGGACTTGATAAAATGGACAGGGCTATTTTATTAACGATTATAGATAAGTTCTCAGGCGGACCTGTTGGAATAGACACTATTGCAACCTCAATCAGCGAAGAAAAAATCACTATAGAAGATGTCTATGAACCTTTTTTAATTCAAAAAGGATATCTGCAGAGAACCTCTCGAGGTAGAATGGCTACTATTCAGGCTTATGAACATCTTGGGAAAAAGTATAAAAAGGGCGCTTAAGACTCTATGTTTTAAGTGTTTTATGGACAAATGTCACTTTGTGACAAACGCTTGTTGAAACTCTGGCATACAGAGCAACTTTCTTTTTCATAACTTAATACCCCCTTTCTTCTTTGATAAGTCTTTGCGGATTAATTCCTCGACATAGTCTTGAATAGTAGTATCCTTGTCTGCACATATTAGCCTGACTTGTCTGTGCAATGCTTCACCCAATCTAATATGAATCATTCTGCTCTTCTCCATCAGTATACCCCCAATAGTTATTTATATAACAATATAGCTACGATATATATATTTGTCAAGCTCTGATTGAAAACAATTTATTCCGGCTTTAATGAGTAATGGGAATATGGCGGATACCTGCTATTTGGCGATATCAGGCCTAAATTAATACTAAAGTTATTTTGTTTTTGCCCGATAAGTACCATGAGGATAAAAATATCTAAATAAAAAGGAGGGTGAGGTTATGGCAGAAATGGGTGCAGTTGGGGGAGTTGTTGGTCAAACCAATGCTAATTTTGGGCAGCAAAATAAAATGAAGGGGTCTAAGTTAAATGTTATGAAGCAAGAAAAGAAAAAAAGTATTGGCGAAAGTAAAGAAGATTCAAAGCCAAAGAAGACAATGCAAGACATTGTTAAGAAAAATATGCAATCTGCTAAAAAGAAAAAAAGTACTTTTGGAAATAAAAGCATGGCTGAGTCGGGGACTGGCAAGAAAATGAATATTTTAACTTAATTACTAATTAATGTTTATTTGATATTTTCAACCTGTGGGATTATATTAATTATATAGGCTGGAGGTGAGGTTAATGGCAGAAACTGGTGCAGTTGGGGGAGTTGCTGCTCAAGCCAGTACCAATTTTGGGCAGCAAAAGAAAGTTGAGGGGGCTGAGAGGAATCTTTCGACGCAAAAGAACCAAAACACATCTAATGTCACTGCTGCAAGAAATAATGATACCGGAAATAAAGTCAAAGCGGCTCCGGAGCAAGCTACACCTACAACGGAGGTGGATGTTGCGGGTCCTGAAAATAATGTACAGCAGCAGGCAAATAATTTGAACTCGGCCAATGATATAGCTGGTACGTCAGCAAGTCAGCGAGGACAAACTGTTAACGAATTTGCATAGCTTCCTTCTTCACCTGTTCAACTATTGGTTTGTTATCAGCTAAGGCTTGAGCGTAATGAGAGTCCTTCTTGGATATACCTTCAGGTAAAGATTTTTCACCACCTTTTTTAAAGGTTCCCTTAGAAGAACTTTTAAGTAACTCCCCCAGCTTAGTCTCCGCCGCCAAAACAGCCTCACTCATGCCTAATAATAAGTACAAGTACCTATAAAAAAGAGTACTTACCTCTATTTACTTCCAAATCCTAATAAGAGTATATTCCCCATTATGAATGTGGATTTATTCTTCGATGTGGTAATAAAATTACTTTGCCTGTACGTAGGAATCCAAATTATTAACGGGGTTCTTCTGCTTTCAAATGGTGTAATGCAAAGCCTTTCCCCGCCTCCACTTGCACCAGCATCAAAGGGGAAGAAACCACCTAAGACAGAGGAGTAACATATGTCACAAAGAAAAAAAAGAGGGAAGTGGTATAAGTTCTTTGAGAAGTACGGATTTATTATTGCTGCAACAGTAGTGACATTCACCTTGGTGTTGCTCACTTCTATTCTTGGCAAATACGGAGACTCAATAGAGCCTGTTCTGCATTGAATATAAAAAATAAACAATCGCTTGAACGGCAATATCCGGGTGTCTGAGTATAGTGGAGTCCTTCTTGGAAATATCTTTAGGTACTAAAGGAAGGGAAGTTATTTTAGAGGAACTTTGCTTCTTCCCCTTTCCAGAAATACCTTCGGGCAGAGTCCCGTAGTTCCCCTTACCTCTACCCTTGCTATAATTTAAGAAAAAAGCCAAAGAAAGCATGGGGGATAGAGGGAATTTTATCTGCTACATTGTAAATACGGTAGCGTTTGATACTCACACGAATTTGAAAGGGGTTAATCCTTAATTATGGCAACACTCCACTTTAAACAAATTATCTTTCCCTTTCATATTTTGCCTTGCCAGTAGCTCAGAAATTTTGATAAAGCCTTCCCAGCGGCAAGGATAAACTTCATACACTTTCATGCTGTAAATATACCAGCCAAATTTAGCCAGCTCCTGTAACCCTGCAATTATTTTGTCAAATTCATATTGATTCATTTTTTAGTTTAGCCCTTCAATATAACGGAAACATATAGCTTACAATAACCACATAGTCTGCCAGAGCTTTCAAATATCTTCCCGCATTTTATACATTTATTTTCACTTCTTATTTTTAGAAAATCTCTTATGGATGTTTTCATGTGGTTTTTATTTTTTCTTTTTTTTCTCTGGCATCGGCACCACTGGTGGCGGATATATATTTGATGTGACACCACCCGAAAGCAGCAGCAAACCATATATAACTTGGATTCCCAAGTATAAGCACATTAATTTGGTTAGCACCTCAAAAAATAAATCCATACCACCTCTTTATTTGTCTTCTATTATTAACGGACTACCAGAAAAATTACTTTACACTTACTTGATAAAGACAGGCAATTAGTGATACTGGGGAAGGCATGAAATAGGGACTAATCCTCAATTATGCCAAAGCGGAATTTCCAAGCCATCATCTTCAATATATTGCTGTGCTGCATAGTCAACATTCCTAATGAACATAGACCAATCAACAGGAAATGCCTTGTATAAGGTCATAGCGTAGATGTACTGACCTTTGTCAGTTAAGGTTTCTAACTCTGCAATTAGTTTTTTATATTCAGATTGATTCATTTCCACAACCCTCTTTTCCTTATTCAATATTCAAGGTGTGGCCCCAATTCACATCATGTAGCCAAGGAAAGATTTGACTCCTTTTCTTTGTGCGGATTACCTTATGATAGAGGCCTGTTTTTCAAAGAGCTTCATGAATTGAGGATATCCTTGCTTTTCTAGATTAGCTTTTGGAATAAATAGTAGGGCATCGGAATTGACCAGGTATTGTACTCCTGTATCCCTGGTAAGGTCATCATGGATACGTCCAAGATAGGTATTGCCGTATCTGCTTCGTATCACCTTTTCCATTTTTAAAGCAAACTTCTGCGAAGACTCAATTACATTTTCTTTTACTAATGGTTTGGAAAAGGCAGGCCATCCTTTGTTAGAATCATACTTGTCCAGGGAACTGAAAAGAGGTTCTCCAGTGACAATATCGACATAAATCCCCTCTTCATAATGGTTCCAGTATATATTATAAAAGGCCATTTCTGTTCCGCTTAACTGGGTCACCTCATACTGTGTTTTTGTTAGTTTTTCTTTGATCACTTCTTTTGGCGGTTTGGTATAAGATTTTATAACACCATCAGCTAAGACTGGCCTTATTCCCCGTATTTTTATTTCTTGATTACTTTCGTCTATTATG
>DASCNB010000230.1:0-2323 GCA_036011265.1 Nitrospinota bacterium
CCTTTATTTTTGCTCTGGCAGAACCGGCCTTTGCTGCAAAATTTGAGAGCACGTATAACCAGATCCTGGGGTTACCGTCGAGGAAGGTCATCTGGTTTATTGCCCAGATGCATCTCTACATGGGCTCATTTGTTCTTGCGATCCCCATGTTTGTCGTGGTGATCGAGTACGTGGGTTTCAAGTCGAAAAGCAAAAAATTCGATGATCTCGCGTATGAATTTTGTAGTCTGCTGTCCGTTGCTTACGCTGTTACCGCTGCGTTAGGCGGGACCCTGGCTTTTGCCCTCATGACCCTCTATCCCACATTCTGGGGTTTTATGAGCTCCATGTTTAAAGATGTCATGTGGATATATGCCCTCCTGTTCTTTGGCGAGACATTTACCCTTTACATTTATTACTACGGTTGGCATGCCTTTACAGACTATGGAACTCTGATTGCGAAGAAGTGGAGGACTCTATTCCAGTCACTGGGGTGGGTCATAACAGTGTTCGGCTTTTTGTTTACTATAGATGTGAAAGCTGTTATGCCCTATAAAATTTTAGAAGATGGAGAAAAGTTTTATTATCTCACAGGAGATCAACCGTCCCTTATCGGGTGTACCATTATTCTTGCCGGTTGTTCATTTTTAGCGATTAACCATAAAAAAGGGTTTCATATATTTCTCGGCGTCTGGCTCAATATATTTGGTACCTGGATTATGTACCTGGCCAATTCCTGGGCTTCTTTCATGATGAGCCCGATTGGCGTCAGTGAAGCTGGTGAAATAACGATCACATCTTTAGAAGCAGTTATTAATCCTCTCTGGGGCCCTGTTGCCGTTCACAGGCTACTTGGCAATCTTGCCTTCGGGGGATTTGTCGGCGGGTCCTATGCCGCTGTTAAGTTTATAGGTGCTAGTACTGATGAAGAGAAGGCCCATTACGACTGGATGGGTTATGTCAGTAATTTTGTCGGTCTCTGCGGCTTGATACCGCTTCCTTTTGCCGGTTATTATCTCGGCAGACAGGTTTACAGTAACAGTGCGGTTATGGGAAACAACATGATGGGAGGAGATTTCTCCTGGACATTTATCATTCAGGCAATGTTGGTGGGAGGTCTTTTCCTTTTAAGTACTTACTACCTCTGGTCCGGTATGTGCAGAATTCCCGGGTCGGAGCGATACCATAAGTGGTTCAAATTCCTTCTTGGTGCGCTGGTTATTTCTTTTATGACCTGGCTGACGCCGCACAACATGCCTCTGTCCGGTGAAGAATCCGCACAAATGGGCGGCGGACAGTTTCACCCGGTTTTGAAATTTGCGGGTTTGATGCCGGCAAAAAATGCCGTGGTGAATATGATTATTCTTTCCACCTTCTTTAGTTTTGTCCTTTACAGAAGGGGAAATAAAACTGACTTGGTGCCAATATCACAACAGGGCAAAGCGCCCTACATTGCGATTCCTATTGCCGGTGCTATCTGTATCGCGCTGGTGGGACAATATGGCTATTATCTATATACCTTGGATCCAGCGACGCTTGACCTTCCCGATGACGAAATGAGGAGGAATTTTTTCCAAATGGCGGGAATGGCTTTGTTTACAAACAATGCATTGGTTGTGTGTGCCTGCGTCCTTGCTTTAGTTTTCAATAAACCTGTCGCGGGTCAATATTTATATCTCTTTGGAACAGGAGCTATTGTGACCGGCTGGTTTGGGTATGAGGGGTTTTTAGTAATGGAAAAGGCCAGTCCCTTCCTTAGAAACGTTGCTGTGAGCCAGTTCCTCGAGCTAATTTCCTGCATCATCCTGGTGGTTACGATCGATGTCTTTGCCTTTAAAGACGCGAAAGAAATCGCGCCGATTCAGTGGGGCAAGATACCGGAGCGTTCTCAATATGCCTTGATCGCCCTCACTATTGTTATAGCATTTAACATGGGGCTGATGGGATTTATCAGGTCCGGACTGAGGGTAAACTGGCATATCTTTGGAGTTATGGAGGATACTTCTCAATGGTCCTTTACTCTGGATAATATGTGGCTGACGATGATTGTGAGTACGGCTGTTTTTACGACACTTTCTATTATAGCCTTCGGGTTTTGGCTCTCTAATTTGGCCCATCCTGCAGAGGAGCATCATGGAGTGGACGAGGCTCCGGATGCTCTACCCGGATCAGTGGCAGATGCACCCGGATCAGCGGCTTCTTAATAAAGAGATTATGTTCTTGAACGCGGATAGAAGCGAATTTTTTTAGAATTTTAAATCTGTGTTCTGTATTTTATAAATAAAACAAGGAGGAAAAAAAGAAATGGAAACTCTGGGTATATTTTTAAAGGTATATGGCACTG
>DASCNB010000231.1:0-14626 GCA_036011265.1 Nitrospinota bacterium
CATCCTTGTTTTGTACGTATCCTAATGCCTCATCACCTTTTTGCGCGGCGGCAACTCTTTTTGGCTTATCCGCTTCCTGAGCTACAGTTGTATTGGTAGAATCCTGAAACCAGTCATCCGCATAGTTCAAAGGATTTGTGAGGGAGGATTTCCAAAGCCAGATATCGGTTGTTTGTCCCGCGCCGAGGAGATACATCTTATCTTCTTTTTCAGGGGAGTGGCAGATTGTGGCGCAACCTTTCTGAACGAAGGAATACTCCTTCCCTTTGATATTTTTCTTAATTTGTGCCGCGTCCGTTATAGGCCATTGGAAACCAAATCGGTCTGTATCGGCTGCCCATTTTTCATCTACTCTCTCTTCCTGTTTAACAGTCCACTTGCTGCCGTCATAGACCCACTGATCCATGTTTATGGAATGATCAAGGTCTCCAACCACCTGGATAAGGAAAAATATCTCACTATCGGTATGAACGGATTGAACGGTTATTTCAGGTCCGTCTTCAGCCTCAACAGCTACTTTCTTCGCGCTTTTCCATTCTGCGTCACTACCACTGCCGTCAATTTTCGGAGCGGCGCCTACTTTTGAAGATACCAAATTGTGAGTGTCCGCAGCGTAGAGAGGCTGCGCTAAAAAGCAAATAAGAACCGCAATAAAAAAACCAACCTTTATTAAATTTCTCATGCAACCCACCTCCTTATAAAGTTATAAGCTAACAAAAACCAGCACCTTACCAGAAAATTATTACTTACACAACAGTTTTTTTTTATTCTTTCAAAGACAACAAATATTTAACCAGAATTATCCCAGTTTCTTCTTCGATTTCATAAGCAGGCATTTTTGATTTGCCGTTAATTGACATCGGATCTTTGATAATCTGCCACATCTTATGGCCGTCTAATTTTGATCCAACGGTTGATAAATCACCTCCAGTACTACCTCCGCGCTCATTTATAGCATGACATCCGGAACAACCATATTTTTTATAAACTTTTTTCCCCATCAGAATATCCCTTCTACCGGATTCGCCTATTTCTACTTTTTTAATAGAAATAGTTTCTTTTTTCCTGTTGGCTTTAGAAAAATCCAACGGAGGCGAGTCATGCTTATGAAGAGTCCGAATAAAAGCTGCTATTGTGTAGATTTCATATTCAGAAAGAGTGTACTTAAATTGAGGCATTAGGGCTGATTTTTCTATCCCTAAACCGCCTTCAGCAATAGCCTTAATTAGATAAGTATTATCTTTCGTCTTCATATACGGTTTTTCTATATCACACAAATCCCTGGGCGCCGGATCCATTTCCGCAGCCGTTACATTTGTTCCATCACCCAACCCCTTCTCCCCATGGCACTGCGCGCAATATCGCATAAAAAGTTGCTTCCCGATAGCTTCCTCTTTTTCTCCGGCAAAGGAAAAAACTGGTTGGAAAAGCGCCAGCATCAAAACAATAATCAAACTTAAAATTCTCATTCTGATCCCTCCTTCAAATAAAAAAATGTAAATAAAACAATATTTTAGTCATTCTGAAAATCTGTGTTTATCCAAGTCTAAATAGCTTTATGCCGCGTTCTTATATATTTCCGTTAAAGCCTCTATTGCCATCCAATGATTGGTATGCTGATTGCCATCTTTTAATTTGCTTATCAATTCATCTACTATTTCAGGCTCCCCAATATTTTTCAAAGATTGAGCAATCTCCTTGCGTATTGGATTGAAATTTTCATAATCGTATAATGATTCAAGCAAAGGTTTTATTGCTTTCCGATCTTTCAGCAAGCCGAGATTTACAACTGACAGCCTTCTCACTTCTCTTGAATCATCTTTTAAAGCCTCCAGCAAAATTTCCAGGGCTTTTGAACTTCCAATTTGTCCAAGAGATCTAATAGCAGTTTCACGAATAAATGGATCTTTATCCTTTTTAATTAATTCACAAAGCGGCTCAATGGCATCTTCATTTTTGATTTTTCCCATCGCTTCTATTGTGGCAAGCCTTATTTCTTGTTGTTCGTGAGAGACGAATGGACTTATATTGGAAAATAACTCTTTTTTCTCTAAATTCCCGATCGAGATAATCGTCTCTATTACTAAATCCAAATCGTCACTATCCAGTAAAGAAACTAAAGCATCTATGGACTCCGGAGTTGAAACATTTCCAAGAACTCTTGCCGCGAATGTTTTTTTATATTTTTCCTGGACGGCTTTAAGGCTATCATCCTTTTCCTCAGCCTCTTCAAGCTCTTCATCAGCGTTACCATCATCTTTTATCTGATCAGTTTCTGCAATTTCTTTTTCTTCATCAGCCCGTTCCTCTTCCTTATCTTTTACATCGTCATCGGTATTTTGAGAAATCACTTCATCACCGGCTTCATTTTCTTCTTCGGTTTCCACCTTATCTTCGTTAGAACTTATCTCTTCTTCATTGGAATCGATTTCACCTTCAACTTCATCTTTTTTCTCTTCCTTATCATCAAATACTGAAATTATAATGGACAAAGCTTCCGGTGATCCGATCTTTTCCAAAGCAACCATTGCCGACAGGATAATCTCTTTTTCCCTGCTCTCAATGGACTTTTTTAAGATTTCCAACGTTTCAGGACCTTCAATTTTTGCGAGGGCATATATTGCATTAAGCCTTGTGTATACTTCCCTTTTACTGTCTTCTATTATGGTACAAAGTGGTTCTAATGCTTTTTTATCTCCAATTCTTCCCAGGGCTTTTACCGCTTCACATTGAACAGATTCATCCGACTCTTTTAGTAACTCCAAGAGAGAGTCAAGCGCTTCAATGTTTCGCAATCTACCCAGCACTTCCGCTGCTTTCTTTCGCACATCTCTATCAGAGTCCTTAAGCATTGGAAGAATATGTTCAACTACCCTGGAATCGTCAATTTTTGCAAACAGACCAATGACTTCAGCCCTTACTTCTTCATCCTTATCCTTTAATAAAAGTGCAAGGGGTACCAGGATATTTTGAGGTTCTCCAATTTTTACCAGAGAACCGGCAGCGCTAATCCGTACATCAGCGTTCTTATCAAGGAGGGAGTTTGTCAGCGCCTCTACAACTTTAGGATCTTTCATTCCTCCAAGAATACCTGCGATGCGCTTACGAAGGATTTCGTCTGAATCCTGCAAGAATTTTATTAATATATCAATAGCCGCGTCATCTTTGATGTTGATCAAGGCGCAAAAAATATCATGACTAATATCCTGGGCTTCTTCGTCTTTAAGATATTTAATGAGAGGGTCTACAGCCTTTGGGTCTCCAATCCGCCCAAGAGCTCTAACCGTTTCGAGATGTACATCAAATGACGGGTGAAAGTCTAATTCTTCATCCAAATCCTCATCCGGTCGATACACAGCATCGTCATCCCCAAGCGCTTCAATTAAGCGTTCTATTACCTTCGTATCAGTTCTGTCACTAATCTGGCCTAAAGACCTGACAGCTGTAATAACAAGGTCCCCATCTATCGCTTTTGTAACATCCAGAAGAGGTTCCACAGCGCTTTTATCCTTAATCTTACCTAACGCTTCAGCAGCATCTATTCTAACATCCGGATCCGGATCGTTTAAACAGCCGAGCAGGTCTTTCATTGAAGAACAAATTCCTAACTCTCCAAGCGCCTGGGCAGCCATTAACCTGGTAACAGCGAGTTTCCCTTTCAGACTCAGTGAAATCGCCTCCGCAACTTCTCGCTTTTTTGACATCATATTTCTTTTAATAAGGTTGGAAACCACCAATTGCATAAATTATACGAATTAATTTGTGCAATTGGTGGTTTTAAATTTTATAAAAAAAGAGGGGAGTTTTTACTCCCCTCTTTAATGTGAACGAACATAGCATTAGTACGTTTATACTATGTCTCTTCTTGCAAAGGAGAATGCCCGGAATGTCTTTTTGTAAGGAGATTCTCCAATCTTTTTAACTTTACCCACACCGAGCTTGAAGCGGTACCTGTTGGTAACCCAATCAGGAACCATCGGCACGAGGGCATTAGACGGTTGATGTGGATTCTGGAAGTAGGTAAAACTAACTCCCTTCCTCACAGCCGGCGTAACGATAGCAACCGCTGTAATAGACGCCTTGGTTAGCTTGATATGGCCCTGCTTCATCAGGTTTGTGAACATGAAGTCACCACTGAAGACTGACTGATTATAGTCTTTTTGTATAGGCACTCTATCATTAGAAATGACAAGCATATCACCACTCTGAATTCCCCTCGACTTGGCGTCTTGAGGGTGAATTTCAAGGAAGTTTTCCGGGAACCGCTGGGTAATGTACGGTCGACGGAACATATCATCAAACCCAGTCTGCCATATCTCATTGATACGGCCGTTGGTCACCCATAGTTCATCTCCTTTTGGCTTCCACCATTCCCAGAAGTCAGAAAACTGGTTCCACGGAGATTTCAGCAGGTTCAACTTACCTGTCTGGGATTTGTATTTCAATTCCAGTTTATTAAAAATTGTGCGTTCTGGATGGCCCGTATCCGGCAACTTCATTTCGGTATCATGCTGTCTTACTGTAGCGAATAACACACCACCACGCCACTCAAGACCTTTGAGTACCGCCTGCTTATCACCGGCATATTTCCTGCCCGGCCTGTTTATTCTTGGATCTTTACTGTTTGCATAGGCTTTATCCATAATGCGGACAGGGGCCTGGATTCCAGTTGTACCGAGTTTTCCAAGCAGTTCATGACCTTTCATGCCATTTTTCTTTGCCATCCATACGATCGAGTCATATGCTACTCTGCTCTTTCTGCTGAATCTCGCAGTTTCTTCAAAAACCTGGTTGGAATCTTTCCAATCAAATCCCGGGAATCCCATTTTTTTGGCTATTTGCGCCGCAATCCACCAATCAGGCTTTGCGTCACCCGGAGCATCATAAAACTTGGAGTATAACCGGCAACGGCGTTCTCCATTAGCTCTCGCGAAATCTACTTCGCCCCATGTTGCGGCAGGGAAAACAATATCCGCGTATTTAGATCCAATAGGATCACGAAGATAGATATCCCAGTTGGCAACTACCATTCCGCCGCTATCCACACGCTTTTTCAACGTGGCAATAATGTCCTTCTTCACAAAGCTCCGGACTTGATGGGGATTTTTGCGGGTTTGCCGATTAAAAGCTTCCCCTATTCCTCCCTGGGATCCGGCCATTCCACTTACCCACGTACAACCTACAACATTAGCAAACCTTAGATGTCCGGAAACAAGCCACCGGTCAAGATCAATAGGTTTCTTTCTCCGGCCTTCGTTCTTTTCCGGTCCTTTTGCTCTGATATACTTTCCGCCGCCTCTTCCACCACGCTGGTGGCCACCTAACCGGCCCATCATACGTCCCGGTCTTCCGCCGGTTCCGGTAATAATAGCCAGATTAGCAAGAGAAACAGTATTCCCATAGTTGTTTGACCAGTAGTTTCCTTTTTCAAGTGCAATTGATACTTTAGTCGGTTTTCCTTTTCCTTGCGACATCATTTGAGCGGCTTTTTTGATCTTCGCGGCAGAAACTCCGGTAATTTTTGCGGCTGTATTCAGGTCGGATTCCTTTTGTTTAAACAGCCATGTTTTAAAACTTTTCTTGCCGTTGTCATAGCCACTGGTTTCAAATTTGCCCCAGGTAGATCGCCATTGCCATGGAGAGTTACGTGTTCCCTGACCAAAGCCGGAATCCGTTTCCCATTTATTATTCGTCCATTTTTTGATCCATTTCTTATCCTCTCCACCCATTTCAATAATTTGCCGGGTAATAGCCATCTGAAGTACCGTGTCTGTTCCCGGGATTAACTGCAGGGCGAGTCCGCCGTTGGCTTCGGCAAAAGCCATACCCATTGTTCTTCTGGGCTGGACCATAATCACCTTCATTTTCCTCTTTTTATCCACTATCGCCGGCATTATCCATTCGTTCCAGAGGACGGTTTTTGTCTCATACGGGTCTGTACCGGAAATAAATAAAACATCCGCATGAGCCCAATCCCAGTATGAAGGCGCAAATTTCGCAAACCCGGCGTCTCTTAATCCTATTGCGTCTCCTCCTGGTCCCGGCTGATCGTGCGGTGAAAATGACGCTGTAGCAATATGCCGCAATGCCAGCTTGGTCAGGGCATAAGTATTTTCCCAGTACTGGTAAGAATACTGTTTATGTCCCCACGCATTCGCGCCATATTTATCAATGACATACTTGCTTAACTCGGCATGAATATCCGTTGCTAAATCCCAGCTTACCGGCATCAAGGAATCAAAAATCCGAAGCATAGGTCTTTGCAGTCTATCCCTTGTTGGTGTAGATGGGTTATACGGTTTTTGAGCAATACAACCGCCTCTTATGCTGTGGTCTCCCTTTAAGTTTACAGCTCCGGTCTCAGCATCACCAATAACTATTATGTTGTGAGGTTTGCCGTTTGCCATAACCACATTGTGATTATTAGGTCCATACCAGGAAGCTCCTGAGCCCCCGAGGGGATCCAGCGGGAAATCCGCGAGCAAGGCATTATCCTTTGCTTTCGGCCCTCCGTCTTTACCAAGGGGCCATCTATAAACTTTATATCCGCAGGCGACTATACAATAGTCACATGCCGTGGTGAACACCTCCGCGTTCGGCGGCGGTATCGGTACTTTATCTTGTGGAAGATAATATTGTGTCATGAATTACACCTCCTTTTTATTTTATAAGTTACTATGTCGTCCAAAAATTAAACCCATCATGCCAACGGCGTAAACATCGCCTCCTTGAACCTCAAGCAAAACCTGAGCAATGCTTTCCGTGGAATGACCGCTTATAATTATTCCATGCCTTGTTAAGTCAAAGGTACTCTGATGATACGGGCAAGGGCCTATTGCTTTATCTGCTGCCTTGTAGCCTCCGTCCAACATTTTACCGCCCATGTGCTGGCAGAAATTATTAAAAGCTACTACATCTTTCTTGGGGCCTACTCCACCACCAGCCTCTGTGCCTAATTTAACAATAAAGCTGTCGGCGTATCTTTTGTTGTCCGGATATTTGAACTCAACAGGTTTCCCTGTTTTCAGGCTGCTCAAAGACGCAATTTTCTTCCTCGGGTAGCCGGTAGTTACCGCTTCAACCTTTTTCGCTCCTATCCCGGGTATCCCGGTCAGAACAACAGTTGCCGTGGCAACACCGCTGGTAAGAAGAAACTGTCTTCGATTTGAACATAGAGAAAAACATTTTTCCTCTTTCTTTTCCATATTGATTTCACCTCCTAATTAATTTTCATATGCGTATTAACGTTGCTTAAAGTTTATTTAACAGCCAATTACTTCTTCGGCATCCAGTCTGCCATCCGTTGTAATTGAGGAAGCTTTGGAGTCGGCAATACCATAGGATCGGCGCTTAAAGCCAATAAAAACTGTTCCAGGTCCTTTTTTTCCTCATCCGTTAAATTCAGTTTTTTCATGATAGGCGACTTTGTACCCGCATACTTTTCTCCATAGGGTGTGGTTAAAGGTTTGGTAAACTCATTTTCATCGCCGCCTCTATTGTAAAATTCAATGACCTCCATAAGCGAATCCAACTGGCCATGATGCATGAAGGGCGCGGTAAATCTGGTAAACCTTAAAGGAGCTGTGCGAAATTTTCCTCTGCTTGACAATTGTTTATCACGGAACCACATCCCCGCGTCATCCTTGAATGACCGGAAAATCCATTCTTCATTGCCTTTGTTGCCGTATATTTCCCATCGCAGGTTGATCTGTACGAGCGGCATCGCATCCTCAGGATCTTCACCACCATCAAGACCTTCTCCTCTTTTAACACCCAAATTGTAAAATTTTTCATCAGTAAACATCGGACCGTTATGGCATTCAAAGCAATTTGCTTTTCCTTTAAAAATCGCCATTCCTCTTATTGCTGACTTAGACATGGCTTTTTTGTTCCCTTTCATATACTTATCGAAGGGGGTATCAATTTGAGACATATATCTCTCGAAAGATGCTATAGCCCGCCATGCATTTTGCAGTATAGGCCATCGGTCTCCATAAACATCATTAAACCGTTTGACATATTCCGGGGCCAGTCGTAACCGGGCCTCTCCTTGATCTCTTTCCAGGTTTCCAGCGCGTGCCGCTCTGGCAGCGGACGGAGCCTGGGCCTCCAAACTTGGAGATGAGCCACCCCAGAAAAGCTTCTGTAAATAAGCGTTATTCACAATTGTTTGTGAATTCCGCCAGTGCGCCGTGCCGGGATACCCTTTGCTATGCGCTTCGTTAGTTCCCCATCCCTGCAAAGGATTATGACAATCGGAGCAGGCAGAAGGTCCCTGGTCGCCTGACAATTTAGGATCAAAAAATGTGAGATAGCCTAATTCCTGTTTCGCATCCATTTTGGACGGCCATACATTTTTTTTAAGTGTCGCGTTATCCACCGGGTATGGTGGAGGTGGCAACGCTCCTATTGGCATATCAAAATCAGTCGGATCTGGATTTCCTTCCGCATGTGCAGTTCCCACAGGGGAGAATATCAGCAATGCCGCGAAAACGAGCAAAATAAACATTAATTTCTCACTGCTTTTCATAAATTTTTCCCCTCCTTTCATTTTTTATAATTTTTAATTGTGTAATCGTTATTAACCCAGTTCGGCAAAGGTTGATAATCCAGGTCAGGTTTCTCGTATTTTACTGCCGCGCCGATATCATCACCACTCAAAGCAAGCAGAAATGATTTTAATTCTGCTTTTTCAGAATTTGTCAGGCGCAACGGCACCATTGCCACGTCTTTTAATCCTGGTCTATCCGGTCCACCGCCCTTATTGTAGAAATCTATGACTTTATCTAATGAGTCCATCATGCCATTATGCATGTAAGGAGCGGTGTATTTCAGCTCTCGAAGGGTAGGGGTAGAGAACTTACCCATGTCTTTCGCGTCATGAGAGACGGTCATATATCCGGGATCACGCCTTATATTCATGATATTCTCAAGTCCCTGGGAAAAGCCCAAAAGACTGATTAAAGTTACATGGCGAACAGGATCTTTGAAGACCTCCGGGTTTTCCGGAACACCGGTATTATGCGGCTTGCCGTCTGTAAACATCGGACCGTTATGGCATCTGATACAACCGGCTTTCCCTTTAAAAAGGTTTAGACCCGCTTTGGCTTTAGAATCAAGCTTACCTTTGTCAAAAGGAACATTCTTTGAAGTAAGGGTCTTTAAAAATTCAGGGATCGCTTTCCTGACCAGTCCATTGGAAGGCTCTTTTGCCCCAAAGGCGCTATTAAATTCTATTACATAACTCGGAAACTGTCTGAGTCGTTCCTGCATAATCCTCATATCCATGTTCATCGTCTCGCTCGTAACCAGAGCGTCGCGAGTCATGTCATTGAGGTTAGTACCAAGTCTGCCGTCCCAATGCCAAGGGATACGTTTGTTTTTCAAAACAGTTTTACCCCCCTTATAGGCAGTATTGATTAAAGTGGGAGCATTTCTGAAGTGAAGCATACTGACATACCCATCCGACAGGGGCTTTCTGGTTGTAAAACCAAGTTTGTGGTCATGGCAGGAAGAACATGCAAGCAGCGCATCACCTGAGAGTTTGGTATCGAAAAAAAGTTTCCTTCCAAGTTCCGCTTTTTTGGCATTAATTTTTATTTTAGGCAACGGACCAATGTTAGCGGCCTGGACGGTTTGAGTCAGCATAAAAGCTGCTACAAAAACAGCAACTATGCTTAGAAAGCTTTTATAAACTACTTTTTTTGTTTTTGCTTTCATTATTTTAAGCCCACCTCCTTAATAATTTTTTTAAACAAGATAATAATAAACTTTTCTATCTTCTCTACGCTTTTAATACTTTATCTAAAATCTTTTTCTTATGCCCTCATCAATCACCTCCTCCTTCGAATTCAATGGAATTAATAATTTTTTTTTCCTTAACCTGTTTTGTTTTAGACACTTTTAATTTTTGTTATTACATCTTTAGTTTAGTTCAAATGTTGCAGCCTGAGAAGCTCCACCACTAACAGTGACTTTTTGTTCATGGGTTCCAAAAGTGGGGTGCCATGCAACTACTTTATAAGTTCCAGCAGGCACATTATCAATTTTAAAACTTCCATCCGCTTTAGTCATAGAGTAATAAGGGTTCGTCAGCACCATCATCCAGCCGTGCATGAAGTTATGGATATCACATTCCATTTTCATCTGATTATCTTTTTTCACTCTAATTTTCTTCTTGAATGTAAATCCCTGGTTCGGCTGGCCAACATTTAAAATGGTCTGGGTAGTACCATCGAGTTTACTCAATTTAATCTTTCCCCTATACTCATAAGTATGAATATTGTGGCCAACTGGATCAAGGTTAACAACTTCCACCTTAGCCTTATTTTTCATAACGCTGATATAAGGCACAAAGGCACACCCTTTTTGATCAAATTTAAAGTTGGTGTCCGCCCATTTTTTGCCGGATTTAATATCCGAGATATATACTACGGCATCCAACAGCTCTCCACCGCCCCCGAGTGTCCATGGATCAATAATGCGGACTCCTGTTCCGCAAACCTCAGGATTTTTTTCTTTTACTATTTCCGCGTGAGGCGGCTTCTCGCCTTTAAATAATACTTTACCCTCAATTGCGCCCCCGCCGGAAACAGACCCTCCTTTATATTTAATTTTAACTCCCTTTTTAACGTCTGTTCTATCCGCAAGCGCATTATTTGAAGAAATACCAATGACAAAAAATAAAGCTAATAATGCAATAAATATCTTTCTCATTTTTCTTTTTTCCTCCTCATTTTAATTAATCTTGTTTATCAATTTTATTTATTAAAAAACAACTTACAAAAAAGCAAGTTGAAAAAAACGAATTTTAAAAATCTTTTTTATCTGAGCCGCTATTCCCAATCCACCTCCTTTTCAAATTGCAATTGAAATATTTATTTATCCGCCAATTCCGGACATCACCCGTTTATTGGCTGTTGAACCATTTTTATCAAAACGATGAACAGCCGGTTTATCCCAAACTACAGACTTTATATGTTCTTTCAAATCTTCAACCGAATTTCCCGGGCTTCTAACCACTGCCGCCAGATCAACCTGGTTCTCATGTCCCAAACAGAGGTGCAATTTACCGGACGCCATTAAACGAACCCGGTTGCACGTTTTACAAAAGTGCTGGCTGACAGCGCTAATAAATCCAATTAATAAACCGTCTTCCTTAACATACTCGTACCATGCGGGTCCCGGGCCTCGAAATGTTGTTCTTTCCAGGGAGAAATGTTTTGCAACTTTTTCACGAATTTCATTAGTAGGAATATGCTTCTCCTTCATCTCAGAAGCTGAGTTCCCGATTGGCATAAATTCTATTAGCCTGAGGATAAGCCTTTTTTTCATGCAGAACTTTATCATCGGAATTAATTCATCATCATTGACACCCCTCATGACCACCATATTAATTTTTATAGGCGTTAACCCGAATTCAAGCGCAGAATCAACTCCTTTTAAAACTTTTTTTAAATCCCCGCCATTGGTAATCTTTTTAAACTTGTCAGGCAGTAAAGAGTCGAGGCTAATATTGAGGCGATGAAGACCGGCGTTTTTTAGCAAAAGGGCAAAACGTTCTAAAAGAATCCCGTTGGTAGTAAGTGAGATATCTTTTATTCCTGAGAGATGACTAATTCCCTTTACTAAATGACAAACATTTTTTCTTAACAGAGGTTCTCCGCCACTCAAGCGCACATGTGACACACCGAGTTCAGAAAAGGCTCCGGCAATCTGTAGCGTTTCGTCAGGAGTTAAGTAGCTCTGGCAGGAAGTTGAAGTTTTATCCCGGACTGACCTGCAATAGAAACAGTGAAGATTACAGGCCTCTGTTAGAGAAATTCTAAGATATTTAATCGTTCTACTAAATTTATCTTTTAGCATATCTTAACAATCCACAAGTCACGCCGTGACAAAGATGCATCCAATGCGGCATTATTGCTGCCGGTAGTTTGAGGAGTACAAAGTACACCAAGTACATTTTTGTGTCAAGCCCTAAATATTAGAAAAAAGCTGTTTTTCTTACTTTTCCTTTAAAGTTGACTATAAATTTAGTTAATACAGCAATATATGAAATATAAACTTGAATTAAATTTATATTATTTTATTTATCTATTTAAAATAACTAAGTTAATCCATCTTTTTTTAAATTTTATTCATAAAGTGAAATATTGCCCTATTTGAAGTCGATATATTGCCGATACTTATGTTAAAGTAATTTAATAAATTTTAATTTTGAAATTTTTACTGTTTTAGTATGCCCAGAAAAACCATAAATTTTTTTTACTTAGTGATATTTCTAAATTTTTTTCTTTACTCAACTTCCTTACAATATGTAGAGGCAAAGGGAGCATCTAAAGATAAGAAAAAAAGTAGAGTAAGGGTTGTGAAGATGACTAAAGGAGATGTCAAGCTCCTTGGTAAAGAATTGGATCATCCCGGCAAATTCAGCATTGAAGAAATTGAAAAGGCCTTAACAGCCATATACTATAAGGAAAATGTCCTGCTCGCATGGAGCAAAAAAAAACCGGTTTTTGAAAAAAAAACCTCCAGCTTTTTTGCTCCACTAATTAAGAAAGCAATACAAAAGGCAAAGCCTATTGATAAAGTTAGTTTCTCAATATATAACTCGAATAAAAAAACTACCGGAGACGTCTTTGCCAAAAATGACACGCTCATATTTAAGTTTGTGATCATCAATGGAACTCCCTATATGGATGATTTTGATTTAAGATCAGAAACTGAAGCGCATATCATAACCAACTGGAAACTTGTCCCCGGCTTAAACCAGCAGTTTTATTCATTCAAAGGTTTTTTAGGAATACCAAAAAAACAAAAAACCATGATCGTGGCAAACTTAAAAAAATTCAAAGGCAAAGAAAGGGACATTTTTGCTCCTGAGAAAAATAAAAAACCGAGACAACCTGATAAACGGAGAACCCTTGAGGGAAAACTTCGCTACCTTAAAGATCTTAAAAAACAAAACCTTATCACTGAAGATGCCTATAAAAAGAAAGTTGAAGAACTACTGGATCAGATGTAGACAGATTAAAAAAACTGTTCGAATTGAAACGTCTGTTTCATTTAAAACATTAATCGTTTTAATATGAATCAATTATCTCTTCAGACATCATGTCGCTTTTTACTATAACTTTTTGATTTAAAACGATAATTAATAAATTAAACTCAACTGGCACAGAACCTGCTTTAATTAACAAGTAAGCTTCTTTGTTACACGTTTTTAAATCTATCTCTACGCTGTATGCTACGCTTTTATCTATAATATCGCATTAAAATCCAACTATTTTTGTACCAATTTTTTTTAGATTTGAATCTGTGCAAATAATCTGTTTAAACATAATGCAGAATTATTAAAAAATATTTTAGGAAGGAGGATAAAAGATGAAAAACTTCAAAAAAGTTTTAACTCTGGTTTTGGCATTTTCTTTTCTTGTCGTAATGTCCGGAGTTTCATTTGCAGGTCACCCGGGACATGGGAAGAACGCATGTAACCCCTGCGCCAAAAATGCTTGCAACCCTTGTGCAAAAAATGCTTGCAACCCTTGTGCAAAAAACGCATGCAACCCCTGCAACCCCAGTTACAAGCATAACCCTTGCGCAAAAAACGCATGTAACCCATGCGGAAGAAATGCATGTAACCCATGTGCTGGAAACGCATGCAATCCATGCGCAAAAAATGCTTGCAATCCATGCGGAAAGTAAGGAATAATAATGAACTGCAATATTGAGCTTGCAGGTTAAGGAGAAAAAATGGAAAGTTTTAAAAGGACGTTATCTTTTTTTTGGATAATTGCTGTATTTATTTTAATCCCCACAGTTTCTTTTGCGGATAATCCTGAGCTTCACGCGAGAAATGCTTGCAATCCATGCGCAAGAAACGCATGTAACCCTTGTTCCAAAAATGCTTGCAACCCATGCGGAAAAAGGATGAAAAACGCGTGCAATCCGTGTAATCCATGTGCGTCAAAACCTCCCAAGCCAATACGTGACAAACATATTAAGAATCACTCTAAATTGGTAGCTATGGGTGAAAAACTATGGAAAAAAGTAGAGCTTGGGAACAGCGGACTAAGTTGCTGGGATTGTCATGAAGATTATGAAAATTTTGATCCAGATACGGTGGGACCATTTCCGCACTTTGTAAATATGCCTAATGATATTGTTACTCTGGATCAAATGATTAACTTTTGTATGATTAATCCCATGGAAAGCCAAAAACTGGATTCCAGCAGCATAGAAATGACAGCGATGGCAGCATTTTATCAGAAGTTTATTAAATCATATAAACCCTTCGTAAAATCTAAAAATGCTTGCAATCCATGCGCAAAGAACGCCTGTAACCCATGTGGAAAGAGAATGAAAAATGCTTGTAACCCATGCAATCCGTGCGGTAGAAGGTAGTGTCTTTATTTTTCTTTTTTCTTTTTGTGATTTTATCAACAGCCCAACCGAGCATCGGTTGGGCTGTTGACTTTTCCTTTGAAAAACACTGGAAATTCCCCATTTCTCCACAAGGTCCCCCACCAAAAAATTTTTCCGATCTTGAGTCTTCTCTTGACCCTGACGATTGCGGTACTTGCCATGAGACCCAATACGAGGACTGGCAAACTTCACGGCACAGAAA
>DASCNB010000232.1:0-5215 GCA_036011265.1 Nitrospinota bacterium
GTGGCGATTTCTGATGACGGAAACCCTGTTCCCGGAAATAAATTAATGAATAACGCTTTGAAGGCAGGTAAATTATTCAATATCCCGGTAAGTCCTCATTGTGAGGAATCAAAATTTTATAGAGATCAAAAGAAGTTAGCGTCTAAAAAGAAGAAACCATCTCGTTATTTTATAGGCGCCACAAGGTTCGCTGAGAAACCGTACTGTTTAGAGGCAGATTTCATTAAGAGAGATATAGCGCTTGCAAAAGAAACTGGCGCAAAGCTTCATGTCTCTCATGTTAGCCTTGCGGAATCCGTAAAGCTGATTGCTAACGCAAAAAATGATGGTGTTGCTATCACTGCCGAAGCAGCGCCACATCACCTGCTTCTGACAGAAAAAGACGCAGAAAAAATAGGAACGAACGCGAAAGTCAACCCGCCTTTAAGAACACAAAAAGATGTAGATGCGGTAAAAGAAGGGCTGATTAGCGGTACTATTGACATTATCGCAAGCGACCATGCTCCTCACGCCATGAAAGAAAAAGCTTTAAAATGGGAAAAAGCTCCTTTTGGATTAATCGGTTTGGAAACTACTTTAGCCCTGGTATTAACGCATCTGGTAAAACCCGGCTTATTGACCATGTCTCAAGCAATAGAGAAAATGAGCGCTTTCCCTGCAAAGATTTTCAATTTAAAAGCTGGAAGTCTAGCCATAGGTTCTATAGCCGATATAGCCCTAATTGATCCAAAAAAGAAATGGACGATTGATTCTTCCCGGTTTTGCTCAAAAGGGAGAAATTGTCCATTTGATAAATGGGAAGTTCAAGGAAAAGCTATTATGACTATTGTAAAAGGCAGAATCGTAATGAAAGGTGGGAAAATTATAGTTTAGGATAAAAGAAGCAGGCATACAAACGAATCCATACTGATCCTTGCCCCCGACCCCAGGTTCCTGAACTTTCTATTCTAGTTCTTTCCAGTTGGCAACATCTTGATCTTCTCCACTACCGCCTTGCGTACCATCAAAGCCGTAAGAGATGATATCGTATTCTGACCCGTTTTCTCCTGGATATGAATAGATGTATGGCTTTTGCCATGGATCATTAGGAACGGACTTTGGAAGGTATGGCCCATCCCACCTATTAATGCCGGGATCCTCTCGGAGAGATTTAAGCCCCTCCTCGGTTGTAGGATAACGTCCTACATCCAAACGCATGGTATCCAGCGCAGTGCCCAATAACTCTATCTGGGCCTTTGCAGCCTTTGTTTTGGACTTTCCGACATGGCTGAAAAATTTCGGAGCAACCAGCGCAGCCAACAATCCAAGAATGATCATAACCACCAGTAACTCAAGGAGGGTAAATCCTTTATCATCCGAAATTCTTTTTAATAGCTTTCTAAGCATAATAATTTCCTGCAAATCTTAAATTTAAAGATAATCCATATTAAAAAAAATATCAACAAAAAAACCTGTCTAAACTATTAAGAAATATGGTGAATTTTTCAGTAGCAAAGGGATCACTTAAAAACAGATAGTGAGGATGGGGGACTAATCTATTATTGAAATCTGCATTGCCTCTTCAAACTCGATTGTGAAAGCAGGTCTTCTTGATCACCTGGCCTTGTTGACACTTTAGTGGGAATTAAGGTATTGAAAACCAAGGTTTACATCTAAGTCAGAAAAGTTTTTCTGTCGCCCTGTTAAAGCCAGGTAATCGGGTTATGGCAGTCATTGAGAACCTGACTCTTAAGTTTTTTTTGTGCAGAATGGAACCGTTCTGTTATAAAACAGGCTAATCAACTCACTGCACTTTTAACCCTTATAATTTACCAGTCTTTTAATCTCTACTTTTACGTTTTGGGCCTGACGCTGTGTTTGAGCCTTTACCTGACCTCTAAACTTCTGCAAATTTCCACCTACCTGCGGTATTGTTGTTCTTACACTCTGAACATTCATAAATGCCACTCCTTTCTCGAAATTTATACTTTATTTCATTAACGGTATACAAGAAAAATTACTTTACACTTATTTGACAAAAATATGAAAATTAGTGCTACTGGATGCCCTAAAGATTTAGTTTTATGTGGTTTCTTATAAGATTTTGTGATGTGAGCATAAATCTATATAAAAAGAGCACGCCCATAACAAAGAGAAGACAGATATACCAATGTGGTTTCTTTGCTATTTGCGTCATTGCGACAATCTTTGTGTGTAAAATGCAACCTGCCAATTTCATTGTTTCCCTCATACTTAAACATATCGGCATCTGAAAGGATTTTCTTAATGCCTACAACCGTGCTCCTGCCTGAAAAACTAAACATTAAGTATCTCTTGCAGGGGAAAATGGAAAGCAGGCCGGAAGTAGGAATTATTTTCAAAAAAATGCATACGTATCTTGAAAACCAAAATATATACCAAACATTATTAACAGGTTATAAGGTGGGCAAGGTTATTTTCACCTGGAACTAGAGGGTAGTAGAAATGCTGAAAATTTTTCAAAATATTTGCTTAATTTTAAAGTTTTTATGTGCTAATATCAGTTTCAATAATCTTAGGATTTTCAGTCCATTAAACTTTTCTTGGAGGGTACTTTATGGAGGGGTATGAAGTAGCAGAATTTAAATTCCTATTGAACCGTTACCGCCAAAAATATGGTTATTACCAGTATGCGGTTTTTTTGTCTGAGTTCAGTTCTTATAAATTATTAGACATATTTAGATTTTGTACATATAAATCGTACGAGTTTGTAGAGCATCATGATAACTAAGAAATGTTAAAAACCTTCTTTTTTAACAGAATTTCTCCAAGTGACATCCCTTGGCATTAGTCTTTTAAAGCGTAGTAAGTTTGACAATTCTCCAAAAATCAGTATTTCCACTTTATAATTATTGCATTCCTCTTAATATATAGAAAGTAATGTCTTTTCATATAAGTCCTATTCCACCTTCAACTACATTCATATAGAGCCCTGCTTTTAACTCAGATGCTACACTATACTTTTCGAGAATAACGTTGACCGTTGCTGGATAGTTTTTTAATTCCACATATTGTATTAAATGGAGTAGGGATGATTAAAAAAAAGAGGAGGGGGCAGAGATCAACTCTCTACCCCCGAGAGGAGGATAAATGATGAAAAGATAATCATCAAAAATCCCATACATTACTTATCGAAAGACCGCTTCAATTTCTAAAATATAATATTAACGTCTAATATGATCAAACTCTTATTATCTGCATAAACCTTTATCTACCAGATTAATACATTAAGCAGTTTGACTGGTTTTCATCGCATCGAAAAGCAGATCATTGATTTTTTCCAGCAAAATCCATTTTTGCTTCTGGCTTGCAGTTTTTTTCGTTACAGCAGCTTTATTTTTATTTCTTTTCATGTTTTCTCCTTTCGTTTTTTAAAATAAAATAGTTCGACATAATTTTGACGAAATGTTTTATCCTGTTAAAACGCAATATTAATGCCATAACGTAAGAGAAAATTAGATATGATCAGTCAAGGGGGTGGTTTTTTTATCCGGAGATTGATATGGAAATGGTCATATTCCCTACTTCGTTAGCAAAACTCCAGGGGACTCGAACCGTATGTGGGCAAAAAAAAAGGGTTACAGGATTTATATCCTGTAACCCTATTAAAAAAAGGAAATAAAAAGAAAAAATTTTCCGCAGTCAATTGGTTAGACTCTGAATAGTTAATCAGCTTTCAGAAAATTAACTTCTTTTTGATTTTGTATCGACAGATAGATATTAATTGAAGATTTTTCTTATCCTATGGTTAAAAGTGTCAGCAACATATATATTATCCTGTGAATCTATTGCCATGCCAAATGGATAATTAAGAGCGGCATTTTCAGCCGGTGTTCCATCCGTGGAGAAACCTGTTTTTCCATTTCCAGCTACAATAGTGATCTCACCGGAGTTTTCATCTATCTTTCTTACCAGGTGATTGTCAGAGTCAGTGGTGTATATGTTTCCCTTTGAATCCAAAGCAATTGAATATGGGCGAGCAAGGCTTTTAGCTGCAGTTTCCTTTTTATTAACTGTAAATCTATCACCATCTCCGGCAACAGTAGTTATAATACCTGTATTTGCATCTACCCTTCTGATGACATTGTTAAATGTATCAGCAATAAACATATTCTCATTCTTGTCCAGAACTAAACCGCTGGGGCCACTTATGGAAGCATTAACGGCCGGTCCACCGTCTCCGCTAAAATAAACATCCCCGTTTCCGGCAAAAGTCTTTATTATCCCGGTTGCTCTCTCAACTACCCTGATCTTATTGTTTCTCAAATCAGCAATATATATGTTCCCTTCCCTGTCCACTGTTATGCCCGTCGGCTCTGAGAGACTTGCTTCTGTTGCAGGACCATTGTCACCACTAAATCCGTCATCGCCATTACCTGCTATCGTTGTAATGACGCCATTTTTTCTATTCAGCTTTCTTACCCTGTGGTTATAGGTATCAGAAATATAGATATTTCCCTCCTGGTCTACAGCAATGGCCGATGGGAACCTAAGATTTGCCGATGTGGCCGGGCCGTTATCGCCAATCAGCTCTGTCTTCATACCAGATTTGCGCGATACAGTATCGAGAACACGTTTATATTCGGTCTCACCAAGTTCTTTATCTTCCTCCGTCTCAGAAGGATCAGTAGAACCCGCGATGGTACTAATAGACCCATTTGAACTTACAAACCTGATCAGGTTATTTTCTGAATCAGCTATATACAAACAGCCATTGCTGTCGATAGTCACATCCTTTGGTTCATTTAACATTGCCAGTTTCGCATCTCCCCCATCACCATTAGAGCCAATCTCACCAGATCCTGCCACAGTATGTATAGAACCTTTTTCCATAATCTCCTTTTAATTTATTATTTACCTTAATATTAAAGCACTATTCCATAAAAATCCAAAAGTTAAATTGGCCCCAACGGGGGTCGAACCCGTGTCTTCAACGTGAGAGGCTGATGTCCTGGGCCACTAGACGATGGGGCCAAATAGGCATTAAAGTGGTCCAATTATTTGGTTGCCTAATCTACTTATTTTTAACACGGTTGTCAATATTTATGTAAATCCCAAAATATTGACTTATCTAATTCAAATGATAGAATTTTTCTAATGCAAATGTTTAATATAAAACTTCTGATTTTACTTTTTTAAAAAATGATGAAATAATTTTTTTTTAGAGATCATGGTAAGAATCGGAATAATTGGCGCG
>DASCNB010000233.1:0-3981 GCA_036011265.1 Nitrospinota bacterium
GATGTAAATGCAAAGTGCGAACGTGACATAACAGCTCTCAAAATGGCGTCGGGTGAAGGAAATATGGAAATAGTCAAGCTCTTATTGGAGAACAGCGCCGATATAAATGCGGCTGGCGCAACTTTACCGGCAATACTGGTAGCCGCTAGTAACGGCCATATAAATGTTGTCAAGCTAATGCTGGAAAAAGGAGCCATTGTAAATTTAAAAGATGAGAGAGAGTATGAAGCCGTGATGAACGCGGCACACAATGGTCACTTGCAGGTTGTAAAACTTTTGATGAGTGAGGAAGAAACTCAAAGCTAAAAAAAATAAGAGCACAAGGTTCAGCACTTAACCGATTGTAAAATAAAATCATACTCTAAATTGATTTCGACAAAGCTGAGCTTAGCTCTGCCATCCATGGTCTCAACCCTTCGGGTGGCTTTTTAGAAGCCATCCAATTTTATCATCATGGTCAAATTGTGAAGATTTCTCGTAGCATTGCTACAGGGAGCTTCAATAAGCGGGGTGTGAATTGTTAAATTTTTCTCTGACACCCGGCCACCTGTCCTGAGCGAAGCCGAAGGGCTGACAACTGTCTTAAATACATGTAATCATGAAGAGATTTGATCATCTTTTCTTTTAATCAAGCAAATATGTGTTTTTGAATTTACTCCTCTTGATACAAAAGCTTTAAGGAAAAAGCTGAGGTCATCTTAACCTTAACATATCTATTTATTAAATGAGTAATTCAAATGACATTCTAAAACCAGATGATGATTTCATTTTAGTTTTTGAATTTTTATATCTATCTTTAGAAAGATACCGGTTAAGCCCTAAAGATGCAGCTAAAGACGTTTTTAAAAACTTTAAGAACTCAGAACCACCATGTATCCAAGCGATAAAAAGTTGTTTAACGAGGGACAGAATACTTAATAATGATGATTCATTATTGTGGAAAGAAAGTGAAATAAGAGAATATCTCGAACAATTCTTAGATTATTACAATAAAATTCATTCTGGACAAAATTTGTAACAATCTCATTATAATTTAATTATATAGTTTTCTATCTTTACAAATATTTCCGATAAACTGAGGTAAAAATGAAATGGCTTATAATTTTTATCAATTCCATGCCTTTTTTGTCGCCCTGTTTCTGAGCAGTGGCTGTGCAGTTTATCCGAATCACAATATAGGGAAAGCGCTTTATATTGGTGATGAGGTTCTAAAGGATTATCGCCCAACGACAACCCTGGTAACGGAAAATCATCTTATTTCAAAGGCAAAATACCCCGTTGTCGATGTTCACACTCACTTTGGCCTTGATCAGGACCCAGAAGTAATTTTGGGTTCAATGGATGCTTTAGGAGTGAAGCGTGTAGTAAATTTGAGCGGCGGCTGGGGTGAAAATCTTGACAAAATTCTTCAGAAGTTTAAAAATTTCGCCCCCGAGCGTTTTATAATCATGTGTAATATAGATTTTTCCCGAATAGATGAGATAGATTTCGGGGAAAAAATGTCGGCATTCTTGGAAGAAGCACACTCCAAAGGCGCGGAAGGATTGAAAATCTTCAAGAGTCTTGGTTTAAGCATCAAAGATAAATCGGGCAAGATTGTTCCAGTTGATGATCCGCGTTTAGACGCTATCTGGGCGAAAGCGGGAGAATTGGGGATGCCTGTCCTCATCCACGTAGCAGATCCGGCAGCTTTTTTTCAGCCAACTGACCGCTTCAATGAGCGTTGGCTGCAACTAAAACGTCATCCGGATTGGAGTTTTTATGGAAATGAGTTTCCTTCAAAAGATTCAATTTTGAAACAAAGAAATAATATCCTTGGCAGGCATCCCAACACCTTATTTATAGGGGCACACATTGGGAACAGCGCGGAGGATTTGAAATCTTTATCGGAATTGCTTGATAAATATTCAAATTTTTATGTCGACATCTCCGGTAGGGTGGCAGAATTGGGAAGACAACCCTATTTAGCGCGGAAATTTTTCATAAAGTATCAAGATCGTATTTTATTTGGAACAGACCGCTACCCCGGAAAAACTGTCCAACCAAGATATCGTATATATTACCGATTTTTGGAAACTGCGGATGAATATTTTGACTATTACAAACATCCATTCCCGCCTACCGGAGAGTGGAAAATTTATGGCATATTTCTTCCGGATAAAGTACTGCGGAAGGTCTACTATGAGAATAGTAATAAAATATTCAAATATGATGCGATTGCCCATTAGAAAATCTTAATTAATGATTAAACTTTTAAGGGGACATGTTCATTCTTAACTACATATATTTAAAGCAGTTGACAAGGGCCGGATGTCAGGGATCAGGAATTAAATACGGCGAAAAGCATCTAGCGGACAGAATTCAGCTTTCAGCAAAACCCTCTGAAAAAACGGAATACGCCTCTTTTTTTGCTCTACGGAAGACCTGACACATAATTTAAACAAGGTTTGCCCTTTAAATACAAGAAAACTAAACACTATATATTGTAGTTTCTTATTTTTTTTATACAATTTGTTGTGCTTTTTTGTTTACTTTTTAAATTTAAGCCATATAATTAATAAATTAGCTTTAATAAAATATCTTTCTTACATAATAAAATAGAGGGGAAAACAATGTACTTAAAAAGTTTAGAAATGACAGGTTTTAAGTCGTTTGTTGATTCCACCAAGTTGGAATTTCCCGGTGGTTTATCCGCTGTAGTCGGCCCTAATGGTTGTGGAAAGAGTAATATAATAGATGCTATACGCTGGGTTATCGGGGAATATAGCACAAGAACATTGCGCGGCAACAGGATGGAAGACCTGATTTTTAGTGGCAGCGACTCCAGAAGTCCTATTGGAATGGCTGAAGTATCCTTGACCGTGGGGAATCTCCCGGCTAAAGTTTCCTTTACCGGTCTTGACGGCCTGGATGATGTGACAGTAACACGCCGTTATTTCCGCTCCGGTGAAAGCGAATATCTTATTAATAAAACCCCATGTCGGATGAAAGATATCATTGATTTATTTTTAGATACAGGCATAAGTTCCAAATCATTTTCAATCATAGAACAGGACCATGTAGCTCAAATTATTAACTCGAAACCCATTGAACGGAGAGCCTTGATTGAAGAAGCCGCCGGAATTATGAAATATAAGCACAGAAGAAATGAAGCCCTCAGAAAACTGGAACATACAAATCAGAACCTGCTTAGAATTAACGACATTGTCAGTGAACTGGAGAAACAAAAACGGTCCTTGAAACGACAGGCAAAAAAGGCTGAAGTTTATAAAAAATTTAGAAAAGAAGCCAGGGAATTGGGCCTTGCCATTTATTCTATTGAATACAGAAACCAGAAAGAAAAATTTAACGCTCTGGAAGAAAAATTAACCGAACTAAAAGACAAACAGGAAGAGATCATTGCCAAAAACGCGTCTTTGCAAAATAAAATCGAAATACATAAAGCTGAAACCGACGAAACTGAAAGACAATTGAATCTCTTTAACAAACAAAATTATGAAATCAAAGGAAAAATTGAAAACTTTGAAACCCGTATTGATATGATGAAAAAACAAATAGTAGATCACGAAACTAACGGGAAAAAAGCGGAAGAATATATTAAACAATGTCAGGAAGATATTGAAAAGATTAATCTAGAAATCGAAAATCAAAGAAAAAATCTGGAGGTACTCAGCAATGAAATTTCTTTAAAAGAAAAAGTATTCAATGAAAAAAATGATGCCTTGAAGGGACTGAAAAACTCTCTCCAGGCTAAAACAGACCGTCTCGAAGAGCTGGAAGCAGACCATGTGGATATTCTTAATCGGCACTCAAATATATTGAACAATGAAGCATCCATTACTACTCACCGTGACATCCTGGAGCAAAACAAAGAGAAGTTAATTAATGAACTGGCAGGGTCGGAGAAAGTGTTTACCGAGCTTAATGATGTGGTTGAAAAAAACCGGGTATCATTATCTAAAGCTAAAGAAAATCTCCTGA
>DASCNB010000234.1:0-24126 GCA_036011265.1 Nitrospinota bacterium
GTAGCAGGATCGTCTTCGTTTAAAACCAGATAATTTTCTTTAGTCTGCTTTTGATATATTCTTTTCTTTAAAGAGACATACTCATTTAAATCAAGATGTCGGTCGAGGTGATCTTCAGTAATATTTAAAATGACGCTTATAAATGGTTTAAATTGATCCACCCATTCCAATTGAAAAGAACTCACTTCCAGGATAATATAACTGTATTGTGACGCCTGGTCCGCAATGTTCGATAAAGGAAATCCGATATTTCCTCCTACATAAATTTTTTCTCCGCTGTCTTGCAATATATTACCAATCATACTGGTAGTAGTTGTTTTCCCGTTAGTCCCTGTTATGGCAATAACAGGTTTTTTAATAAAACGCGAAGCAAGCTCGATCTCGCTCCAGACGGGTATACCTTTTTCTACTGCTTTTTTAAGCATAGGATTTCGCATATCTATACCCGGACTTACAACTATAAGATCAAAATTACTGATATCATCTGTTTGTATTCCCCCGGTTTTCACTTGCACTCGTTTGTCCAGTTTTGACAGGTTTTCTTTCAAATCCTCTTCCTTTTTATCATCTACCGCTATTACACCGGCTTTATTTCTCGCAAGAAGATTAGACGCTGCTATTCCTGTTCTGGCGATACCCGCCACCAGAACATTCTTATTTTCAAAATCCATTCATTACCTTAACTTGAGTGTGCTTAAGCTTAATAATGCCAATATGACAGCAACAATCCAGAACCGTACAGTTACTTTCGGTTCTGACCACCCCTTTTCTTCAAAATGATGATGGAGCGGCGCCATTTTAAATATTCTTTTTCCACCTGATATTTTGAAATATGATACCTGCAATAAAACAGATAAAGCTTCGATAACAAACAAGCCACCAACAATGACCAGCAAGAGTTCGTGTTTGGATAAAACAGCGAGAGTGCCTAACGCACCCCCCATAGCCAAAGAACCAACATCCCCCATAAAAATCTGAGCCGGATAGGAATTAAACCAGAGAAACCCTAATCCCGCTCCGATTAGTGCTCCACAAAAAACGGACAACTCACCGACATTGCCTATATATTGGATATTCAAGTAGTCTGAAAATTTAATATGGCCGGTAACATAAGTCAGTATCATAAAAGAAAATGTAGCAACGATAATTGGGCCGATTGCCAGTCCGTCTAATCCATCGGTCAGATTGACGGCATTAGACGCTCCTACTATGACCAGAACAATGAATAAAATGTAGAACAACCCCAGGTCCGGCATCACATTTTTAAAAAAAGGCACTTCTAAATATGTCGCGTAATCAGACCTATCTGCGTCCAGGAAAACAACATACAGCGCGATGCAAAGTCCGATGGCAACCTGTATCACAAGTTTTAAAGAAACATTAATTCCATCTTTTTTCTTCAAAATGACCTTGATATAGTCATCTGCCAGTCCCAGCAAACCAAAACTGAACATGGAAAAGAAAAGAACCCACATATACTCGTTCAGTAAATCTCCCCAGAGCAGAATAGAAATAAAAGTAGCTACCAGGATCAAAATCCCACCCATTGTTGGAGTGCCTTTTTTCGAATAATGAGATTTTGGGCCTATTTCGCGAATGGTTTCGCCTATTTGATGCTTGGAAAACAATTTAATAAAAAATAATCCCATTAAAATACTAATTATCATTGCCGTAAGTCCCGCGTAAACAGAACGAAAAGTAATATATTTAAAGACATTGAATGCCGAAAAACTTTCACGCAACGGGTATAAAAGATGATAAAGCATAAGTAATTTGCAATTTCAGATTTTAGATTTTAAAAAATATGCAGTTTGCAATGTTTTACATTTTTTTCTTATAGATAATGACACCCCCCTATACCCGCCTTACAAGCAGGGATTGAAGCTATCAAATCCCCCCTAGAGGGGGATTAAGGGGGGTGCTAATTTATCATTGATAATTTTTCGTTTATTAGTTC
The DNA here is from genome assembly GCA_036011265.1 of Nitrospinota bacterium. Taxonomy (GTDB): domain Bacteria; phylum Nitrospinota; class Nitrospinia; order CAJXCL01; family CAJXCL01; genus CAJXCL01. Next base: position 1,958 of record DASCNB010000234.1, read on the forward strand.
TCTTGCAGTTATGCAGTCATCAAAGTGAATCCGACGGTCTTTAAATAGTTGATAATTCTCATGTCCTTTGCCTGCTATTACTACAAAATCCTCTTTTCGCGCCATATTAATGGCTTGCCTGATTGCCTTTTTCCGGTCAAGAATTATGGAGTATTTTCCGTTGTCAGCTACTTTCTTTATTCCCTGTTCTATTTCAGAAGCGATAGAAGCAGGTTCCTCGTTTCGAGGGTTATCTGAAGTAATAATGGTATAGTCACTGTACTCACCTGCGATCTTTCCCATCTTTGGCCGTTTACCTCTGTCACGATTTCCTCCACAACCGAAAACCAAAATCAACCTTTTATCTGTAAGTTCTCTCGCCGCTTTTAGCACATTTTTCAGAGCATCGTCTGTGTGAGCGTAATCTACTGCCACTGTAAAATCCTGCCCTTCATCTATCTTTTCAAGTCTGCCCGGAACATTTTGCAGACCACCAATACCTCTTTTAATTTCTTCAAGGGATATACCAAGAGCAATAGCTGTTCCTATGGCGCATAAGATATTGTAGACATTATGACCACCCAGAAGACCGGACACTATCCGCACTTCACCTTCAGGTGTTTGAGCCGTAAACTGTATACCGTTAATTGATGTTTCTATGTTGCTGGCCTGTATGTCGCTTTTTTCAATTATGCCTATCGTTATCGTTTCAGCGGAAGTTTTTTTAGAAATCATTTTCCCATAAGGGTCATCCACATTAATCACTGCTTTTTTCAGGTTGTATTCCAAAAATAGTTTCTCTTTTGCTTTAAAGTAGTCTTCTTCCGTATGATGAAAGTCGAGATGATCCTGAGTCAGGTTTGTAAAAACACCGACTGAAAAATCGGTTTTATAAACCCGGTCAAGCGTTAATGAATGAGAGGAAACTTCTAAAATACAGTTGTCAATTTTGACATCAGCCATATCACGAAACATCTTTTGCAGGTCTAACGATTCAGGCGTTGTCTGCATAGCAGGTTTTACTTTCCTGCCAAAACGGTAATTAATGGTCCCTATGACCCCCGTTTTCCTGCCGGCTGATTGCAGAATGGATTCCAGGATATATGCGATTGTGGTCTTTCCATTGGTCCCTGTAATTCCTACAATATCCAACTCCCGGCTTGGATGACCAAAAAAATCCGCTGATAAAGAAGCCAGGGCTTTACGGCTGTTTTTCACTACTACCGTACCGGCTTTAGCGCCTATTTTATTAAGCATTGCAGTGCCTTCCTCAAGCACCACGCCAACCGCCCCCTTTTCAACAGCTTCTTCTATAAATTCAGCGCCATTCCGCTGAAATCCTTTTATGGCAACAAAAACTGAACCTCTATTGACATTTTGAGAGTTATATTCTATTCCGCTTACATCTACATCTAAATTCCCAGCATTTTCTATCATTTCTATTTCCTTTAATAATTGACGCAGTTTAGCCATTAGTCATCTGTCATCAAGCATTTTTATCTTTTTCCCAATAATGATTTTTTAATCCGGCAATAATCCGGCCTAAAAATTTATCGATACTTTCTCTAATCTTCAAATTCCTGTTACTGTGTACAGAGTTTATTTCTAAACCCGCGTTTACTCCACCATGACTCCTTTTCTCGCTTTTGGTTACCACCGTATAAATACGATTCATTTCTGAAGGAACGTTTAAATGCCTGAGTGCTTTTTTAGCAATTTCCCTGAAAACCGGTGCGGCAACACTACCGCCCCAGTAAATCCCGCGGGGTTCATCTATTATCACAAGTATTGTGAGCTTAGGGTTTTCCATAGGAACAAATCCGACAAAAGAGGCTACATAGTTATCGGCGGAATATTTTCTCGTATCAGGATCAATTTTCTGAGCTGTTCCTGTTTTTCCACCCACCAAATAGCCAGGGATAGCTGCTTTTTTACCTGTTCCATAATTAACAGCCTTGCTTAAAATTTCTTTCATGCTTTGAACCGTTTCCCGGGAAAGAACTTCTCTTACTATTTCTGGCGAGAAACTTTTTATGATTTTGCCTTCATGAACAGCCTGCTTGACAATCGTCGGCTTCATTAGATAACCGCCATTCGCGATGACTGAAACAGCTGTGGCCAGTTGAAGAGGGGTGCTAGAAATTTCCTGCCCAATTGACATAGAACCGATAGAAACTTTAGTCCATTGAGATGTGTCTCTCACGATACCGGTCGCTTCCCCCGGGAGATTGATACCTGTTATTTCACCAAATCCAAATTTTTTAATATATTCGTAAAACTTGTTTTCACCCAGGCGCCGGGCAATTTTCACAGCCCCTATATTGCTTGATTTGGTTATAATTTCCGTAAGGGTCAGCCAGCGGTATTTTTTCCTATTGGCCTCATGTATGACAATTCCGCCTATATCAAAAACACCATCTTCACAAAAAAAGATATCTTTGGGTAGAGCAGCTTTTTCTTCTAACGCTGCAGAAGCAAGAATGAGTTTAAAAGTCGATCCCGGTTCAAAGGTATCTGAAACCGCCCTGTTTTTCCTCTGCGGCAAAGCATACCTTTTGTACAAATTCGCGTTAAAGGAAGGATATTCAGCCATGGCAAGGACCTCTCCGGTGTTCGGCTCCATAACTATGGCAATGCCTCTTTTGGCCTTTGTTTTAATTACTTTTTCCTGGACCGCTTTGAAGGCATGATATTGAATAACTTCGTCAATGGTAAGAACGATATTACTTCCTTCCGGTAAGAAATCAGCTTCATTCCCGACCAAATCAACACTTCGCCCGCGCCTGTCTTTCTGAAAACGTACCCACTTACCACCATGGGACAAATAATCATCAAAATAATATTCAATTCCACTCAAACCCTGATTATCCAAGCCCGCAAAGCCGATGGTCCTTGAAGCTAATTCCATTTTTGGATAGAACCTTTTATATTCAGTTGAGAAATGAATGCCGGCCAAATTTTTGTTTTTCAATTTATTGTATTCATCAGGGTTAATTTTCCTTTTCAGGTAAACAAATGATAATTTCTTATTTAATTTTTTTCTGATCTCTTTTTTCGGCAAATCGAGGATGGATGACAGGGTTCTGGCTGTTCTCGCATGGTTTTGGATTTTATCCGGATGGGCATAAACTGATTTAACCTTTACATTAACGGCAAGCGGTTGCATATTGCGATCAAAGATATTTCCCCTGTTCGCATACTTATAAACCTTACCTTTATATTGATTAAGCGCTCTTTCATCAAAACGCTCGTGGTCTTTTATTTGCAGATGATACAGTTTCGTAATAATTCCAATGCCGCTGAAAACGAAAAAGATAAAGATAAATATAATTTTTATTTTAATTTTCTTGTCCCTGCTCAATTTTTCACCTTTACAAAAATAATATCTTCGTCTTTCGGCTCAATCATCCCCATCTTTTCTAATGCTATCTTTTCAACTTTTTCTAAAGACTTTATGGACGCCAATTCCAGCTTCAGCATCCTGTTTAAATGGATCAGTTCTTTTTCCTTCGCCCGCAGCTTGTTATAGTCATAGGTCATGGTTACAAGGCTCACTTTCGGCCAACTATAAAAAAAAATGCCTGACCCAACTAAACCAAGTGCTATAAAAAAGCTCACATAAGCTTTCACCTTGCGGAGAACCTTTCTCTGCCCGGGGTTATATCTTTTTCCCTTTAATTTTTTAAAAAATTTAATAAACATATAAATTAAGTTTTCAGGGTTCAGTTGTCAGGGATCAGGTAAAATAGTTTTTTTCAATTGCTGCCGATCCCTGCCCAACAACACGAAACCACTGTTACCCTACCTTCTCCGCTACTCTCAGTTTTGCGCTTCTTGCTCTCGGGTTCTTCTTTACTTCATCTTCCGTCGGCACAATTGGCTTTTTCGTTATTACCTTCAGTACACTTTTCCTGCCACACACACATTGCGGTATATCTATCGGACAGATGCAGCCCTTTTGAAACTGACGAAACCTGGTCTTTACCAGACGGTCTTCAAGTGAATGAAAGGAGATAACACAAAACCTGCCGGATGGTTTAAGGCACTCAACACCATCATCTAAAACTGTAGACAAAGCTTTTAGCTCCTTGTTGACAGCAATTCTAAGCGCTTGAAACACCCTTGTTGCCGGATGAATTCTATATTTTCTTGATTTTGCCGGAACCACGGAAAGAATTAACTTGCTCAACTCACCTGTAGTTCGTATGGGGGTTGTCTCCCTTTTCCTGACAATAGCTCTTGCAATTCTCTTTGCCCATCTTTCTTCACCAAACTCCTTAAAAATAGTTGCCAGCTCATTTTCCGAAGAATTATTTAGCAGATCAAAAGCAGTGGTTTTGGTTCTTTGATCCATTCTCATATCCAGAAAAGCATCTGAAGCAAAGCTGAATCCCCTTTCCGGGTTTTCCAGTTGTCGTGACGAGACCCCCAGGTCTAATAAAATTCCATCCAAAAGTCCGATCTTTTCTTCAGCAAGAACTTTCCTTGCGTTCTTGAAATTGTCGTGAAAGATTTTCGTTTGAGATTTAAAAGGCTGGAGCCGCTTTTCAGCAAAAGAAATAGAATCTTTATCCTGCTCAAAAGCAACTAATAGTCCCCGGGGACCCAAAGCGGAAAGAATTTGCTCAGCATGGCCACCATCACCAAGAGTACCATCCAGATAGATACCATTTTTTTTGATTTGGAGCATTTCCACAATCTCTCCTGTTAACACAGGCAGGTGCATTATTTTCATCAACACACCATGTTAAATATTGGGAAGTTTGTCACCAAGATCAGCAAGCTTATCCCCTAAATCATCCAAACTTTCCTGTCTATCCTGGAAAAACTCAATCCAACGGTCCTTGCTCCATATCTCAAAAGTGTCGTCCACTCCAACAAGAACCGCTGCTTTAGCAATACCGGCATGGCTTCTGAGGTTAGCCGGAATAAGAATACGTCCATGTTTAATAGTAACTTCCTGTGCCGAGCCTAAAAAAAGACGTTTAAATTCACTCACTTCCTTCTTTAAAGAAGACAGCTGTCTTACCTGATTTACCAGGACGTCCCATACTGATTGTGGATAAGCAGTAAGGTAGTTAGATTTAGTGGTTACAAACAGTACGTCGTTATATTTCTTTTCCAAAACTTCCTTGTATTTAGCAGGGATGTTAACCCTCCCCTTAGAATCCAGATTCAGTGTATAATTACCAGTAAACATACAAATGCCCTATTCCTTAAGACACGATGAAACACTTTAATGCATTTTCTAACATATTGAGACACATATTTTCACATTTCCAATACCTTGTCAACAAAAAAATAGAAAAAAAAAGACATTTATTTTCTGAGAGATAGAGGAAATATTTTAATGAAAGGACGAAAAAATTCCGTCATGACATCGTAACCTTAAGAAATCGAGCAAAACCGAAACTCGTATAATAATAAAACAACTTGAAAAAGATCTTTCAGAAAAACCGGAAACTTACCCGGCCCCAAAAAATCAGTTCGCTGGAGCCCGAAAATGTCGAGTTGCAATAATGACGTTATCTACATAATTATTGAAAAACGTGTCCCTATTTTAAGATTAGGTCATAGACCAGATGTTAATAAGAAGAGTTGAAGAGTAAATGACAAAGCAGATCAATCAGGAAAGCATCAAGGTACAAAATAATAGTTTTGTCCTAACAGTAAATATGCTAAAGTACAGAATCAAATAACTTATTATTAAGGAGGCAAATATAATGAAAGAAGAAGTAGAAAAAGCATTGGAGGATATTCGCCCTATGCTGATGGCTGATGGTGGAAACGTAGAATTAGTTGATGTTACTGATGATGGTAACGTAAAGTTGAAACTCGTTGGAGCTTGTTCCGGATGTCCAAGCTCTCAGGTTACCCTGAAAATGGGAATAGAGCAGGCTTTAAAAGAAAAAGTACCCGGTGTTCAAAGCGTTGAAGAGGTACATTGACGTAATCCGGTTAAACATTTACACCTCCCCTAAATCCTCTTCCTTCATCATGATCAGAACATGATCTTGCCAGGGAGGGGAAGAGCAAAGCGTAGCAGAGGTGGTCTGATAAAAAATTTAAATTGGGTAACAGCCGGTTAAGCAATAACAACACCGGCGTATCCCACAACCTGGTCATAGTCTCCGCTGACATCTCCTGAAGTCATGTATTTTATCATTTCCGCGCGTTGAGCTCCCAGTTCCTTACAGGCAATAAGCATAATTGTGGCGGGAATAAATCCGCACATGCTGATTGATTGGTTCCGGACAGTATCAAAAAGCCCTCTGGGATCAAGTTTAATAATTTGATCTATAGCCATCCTATCTTTTTGTTCCGTACTTTTCTGAGGTTCATAATGCGTCATGTCACTGCTCGCGATAATTAAAACAGGCTCGCCATATTCTTTAATAGAACTTGCTATAGCAATTCCCATTTCTTTGCAGATAGAATAGTCTAAATGCTGGATACAAATCGGTACTACATCGAAATCATCAAGGAAATTTTGTATAAAGGGTATTTGTACTTCAAGGGAATGCTCATAGCGGTGTCCGATGCTGTCTTCTTTAATCGCTGTTGTTTTTGATTTGATGATTTCGGCCAGCCTGCTGTTCATTTTTATAATAGCGCCCGGCATCTCCCATTCTTCTTTAGAATTAATAGACGCTGTTTCCCCTCTTCCTGAATGGTTTGGGCCGATAATGACAAAAGATTTGGGCAGGTCTATTGTTGAGAAAACCGCTCCAGCGACAGCCCCTGAATAAACATACCCGGCATGAGGGGACAAAACTCCAAGCGCCTTTTGTTTTTTGGATGGAATTTTAATGAAACCGGAGACTTCTTTCTGAAGTTCAGTTGGTGAATCGGAATAAAATTTTCCTGCTACCGCCGCTTTTCTCATAGTAAACTATTATAATACCTTTAAGGCTTTTTAACCATCTAATGCTGCACTATCATTCTTGTTTTTTAGTTTCAGAAAAGGATATTTTCTGCAATAATGTTAAGGTATTAATCAAACCTTTGCGTTCTCTGCGCTGAAAGGTGTACTGTTGAAGAAAGTTTATCTGATATCAGGCGGCGTAACAAAGTTTTCCAAAGCTAATCCTGAAAAGGATTTCAGGTTTATGGTCAGGGAAGCTTATGATCACGCCCTTTCCGATGCTCCAAAGCTCAAGCCTTCCATGATAGACGGCTCTGTCATCTCTTACTTTTCCGATCATTTTACGCGTCAACTCATGTCAGGAGCCATGGTCCAGGATTATCTAGGACTCTGTCCGAAACCTTCAAGGAGAGTGGAAGGTGGAGGAGCTACCGGCGGATTATGTGTCCAGAGCGCGTACCAGGAGATTGCGTCAGGGAGAATGAAGGTTGTTCTCGCAGCAGGGTTCGAGACTATGAGCAGGGTCAATACATGGAAAGGAAATGAATTTATTGCCCATGCTTCGGATACAAATTTTGATTACCCGGTTGGCGGCTTTTATTCCGGATATTACGCGATGATGGTTGTAAGACATATGCATGAATTTGGAACAACACCTGAACAGATGGCATACGTATCTGTTAAAAACCATAAAAACGCTCTTTATAATCCATTTGCTCAGCACCCGGCGGAGCTTACCGTGAAAGACGTGAGGAACTCGACAATGGTAGCATGGCCTCTGACAAGGCTCGACTGTTGTACTATGTCTGACGGCGCCGCAGCCGTTATATTAGCTGACGAGGAAACGGCTTTTAAAGTTACCGATAATCCTGTTTTAATAAAAGGCATTGGGACAGGAACGGACTGTATGAGAATGGCTGACAGACCACATGGAGATGTTATCCTTCTCCCTCACGAAAAGAAAAAAGATTATAAAAAGTTGAAATATCCCGGCGTACATTCTTTCAGGGCCGGAAGAATGGCAGCAAAAACCGCTTATGAACACGCTGAAATAAAAAATCCAATAAAAGAACTGGATTTTATTGAACTGCACGACGCGTACACGTCTTCTGAAATTCAGACTTATGAAGATCTCGGTCTATGTAAATATGGTGAAGGAGGGAAATTCGTGAAAAAAGGATTTCCTTTTATGGATGATATCGATTATGGATTAAAACTTTCCGGAAAATGCAAGATTCCCGTTAACCCTTCAGGGGGACTTCTCGCTTCCGGTCATCCGGTAGGCGCCACTGGAATTATGCAAGCGGTATTCGCCATGTGGCAGTTACAGGGAACAATTAAAAAACATTTTGGAAATAACAAACTTCAGGTAAAAAGCGCAAAACGAGGCCTCATCCACAGTCATGCCGGAACAGGCACGTATGTTACTGTGACGATTTTGGAAAAAACATGATTAGAAACTTAAAGAATTTAACGCAGATTTATTATGATACTGAAGAATAGATTTACTAAATAAGTCCCCTCTCAAGAGGGGACTTTCTAATGAGGAAAATAAAAAAACACGAAAATTTCAAAAAACCAGCGTCTAATAATAATTAAAAAAGTCTAAACAACTATATGGCAAAGAATAAAAAAATAAAGCTACCGGAGACAGAAGAAGGAACAACTCTATTTAATCTTGATCCTATTATTCTAAAAAGCAGCTATGAGATAAATTACATTCATTCTTACGCACAGGACTCGCCTTTTTTTGCCGGACTTGCAAAGGGAAAACTTTTAGGAAATGAATGCAAACCTTGCAAATACAAATATGCCACACCAAGAAGCCATTGCATCTGCTGTGGAAAACAAACATCATGGTTTGAACTACCGTTAACCGGCAAAATTCATACATGGACAACTTGCTATTTTGGCAGTGAAGCGTTTTTAAAAGAAACCCCATACAACCTCATCCTCGTGGAGTTTAAAGGTGTAAATACGTTGTTCATGTCAAGACTGATAGGACTGGAAGAAAAAGATATTAAAATTGGAATGAATGTAAAAGCAAAGTTTTTAAGAAACTCAAAGTTTAAAGTTACGGATGTTTATTTTGTTCCAACAACTGACTACTGACCAGAGGTCAAAATGCTTATAGAAAAATACGACCCTTTAAAAAACCAGAAATTACAAATCCTGGATGAAAAAGGTAATTGCAACAGCAAATTAGAACCAAAATTAGAAAAAAAAGATTTAATTAAAATTTACAAATACATGCTTTTATCCCGCATTGCGGATGAGAAGGCGTTCGCCTTACAAAGGGAAGGGAGAATTGGAACATACCCTCCTTTAAAAGGGCATGAAGCAGTTCAAATCGGATCTGCCTTTGCAATGAACAAAAATGATTGGCTGTTCCCTGTGTACAGGGACATGGGCGCCATGCTTGTAATGGGCGTTCCGCTGGATCTTATTTTTCTTTACTGGATGGGAAATGAAGATGGATGCAGGTTCCCCGAAGGAGTAAATGTGTTTCCTATTGCTATCCCCGTTGGCAGTCAAATATCTCTTGGCATGGGATTTTCCTGGGCTTCAAAACTTAAAAAAGATAAAGCAGTTACCCTGGTTTCTTTCGGGGACGGGGCTACATCATCAATAGATTTTCATGATGGGCTAAACTTTGCCGGCGTGTTTAAAACTCCAACTGTCTTTCTCTGCGTTAACAACCAGTGGGCTATATCCGTACCCAGAACAAAACAAAGCGCGTGTAAAACCCTGGCTCAAAAGGCAATAGGATACGGGTTTGACGGAATCCAGGTGGATGGGAATGACATCCTTGCCGTATATGCTGCCACAAAAGAGGCTGTTGACAGAGCAAATAAAGGAGATGGACCAACTCTTATTGAAGCAGTCACATACCGCATAGGTGACCATACAACAGCGGATGACGCCTCCCGTTACAGAAGCGAAAAAGAAATTGATGCATGGCGTGGCAAGGATCCTATTTCAAGATTTAAATCCTATTTGGAGTCAAAGCAGATATGGAATAAAAATTTTGAAAAAGAGATAAGAAAAGAAGCGGAAGGTATGGTAGAAGAGGCTGTAAAAAAGGCAGAGGCCGCACCACCGCCTGATATTGAAGATCTCTTCAAGTATACATACGCTGAAATGCCATGGCATGTTAAAGAAGAGTTGGAGGAATTAAAAGAAAGCCTTAAATAAATTTAACCACGAATTACACTAATTGCGCGAATGGGCTTCGGCAAGCTCAGACTGACATGTCACCCTGAGCTTGCCGAAGGGTCTCTGGGTTGATGATAAAAAATGTTGTTTTTTCAGCAGTGTTTTTAACACACCCCGTCCCGGAGGGACACCCCTCTTGTTAGACGGAAAGTCACCCCAAATTCCCCCTTAATAAAGGGGGTCAGGGGGTTGTAATTCATTTTCGGTTGCGGCAACTTGCCGTGCTGTACTACTAACTGGCAACATTTCGTTTTTTTAGCAAAGTTTTGTTGGGTAACGGGCGGAAGTCCTTTTGGTTGTGGCCCCTGGCCACGCTGTGTAAGGAATTATTATGGCAGTTCATAATATAATTGAAGCGGTTAACCTGGCCTTAAAAGAAGAAATGAAGCGGGATGACCGTGTCATCGTTCTTGGTGAAGACGTCGGAGTAAACGGCGGGGTCTTCAGGGCCACTGTCGGACTTCTGGAGGAGTTTGGTGATAACAGGGTAATAGACACTCCGCTCTCGGAAAACGGTATTGTTGCCAGCGCATTAGGAATGGCTGTTAACGGATTAAGGCCTGTTGCTGAAATCCAGTTTATGGGCTTTATATATTACATCCTGAATCATATTATCTGTCATGCTGCAAGGTTGAGAAACAGGACCCGGGGAAGACTTACTGCTCCGCTGGTTATTAGAGCGCCTTACGGTGCAGGAATCCGCGCGCCCGAGCATCATTCCGAAAGTACGGAAGCTCTCTTTACACAAATTCCGGGAATCAAAGTGGTAGTCCCATCCACTCCAAAAGACACCAAAGGGTTGCTTACATCAGCTATCAGAGACCCTGATCCTGTAATTTTTCTCGAACCAAAAAGAATATACAGGGCCATTAAAGAAGAGATCCCTGACGAGGAATACACAATTCCCCTGGGCAAGGCCAGGATAGTTAAAGAAGGAAAAGATATCACTGTTATTTGCTGGGGAGCTATGGTCAGGGTTGTGGAAACGGTTTTAGAAGAAGCCGAAAAAGAAAATATTGACATAGAAATAATAGATTTAAGAACGCTTTCTCCTTTAGATAAGGATACAATAATTACTTCTGTAGAAAAAACTGGCAGAGCTTTGGTCGTCCACGAAGCGCCTAAAACATGCGGATTGGGCGCTGAAATAGTCGCTTTGATAAATGAAAAAGCGCTTTTGAGTCTTAACGCGCCGGTATTAAGGGTCACCGGACAGGACATCACCGTCCCCCTTGCAAAAGGTGAGGACCATTATATTCCAAGTGCTATTCGGATTATGCAGGGTTTGAAAAAAATAATTAATTATTAAACTACGGTATACAGGGGTCTGGGACCAGGGTCATAAAAAAGCCAACAACTTATGGGGAAAATAAATGGTTACAGAATTTAAATTTCCGGACGTCGGCGAAGGAATAATCGAGGGAGAAATAGTCCGATGGCGGGTGCAGATAGGAGAAAAGATAAAAGAAGATCAGATATTAGTTGAAGTTGAAACGGATAAAGCTGTTGTTGAAGTACCCTCTCCAACAGGAGGAGTGATAATTAATCTGCATTTCAAGGAAGGTGACACTGTTAATGTTGGTGAAATTCTTGTAACGATAGGAACTGAAGAGGAGCTTGGCCGTAAAAAGGACAAAGGAACTGTTGTAGGAGTATTGGAAGAAGCTGAAGAACCCGCAACAAAGAAAGCGCCGTCTAAAGTTCTGGCAACTCCCGCGGTAAGAAAGATAGCAAAAGATTTAAGTATAGACCTTAGTAAAGTGAGAGGCACTGGCCCCGGCGGAAGGATTTCAAAAGAGGATTTGCAAAAATTCCGCGAACAAAGCACCGGCGTAAAAGAAGCGGATGATTCGCATGGTTCTGTTACAAGAGTTCCCTTAAGAGGTATAAGAAAATCCATCGCAAAGCACATGGCCTTTCAGCAGCACAACTCAGCCAATGTTACTCACATAGATGAAGCGGATGTTACCGAACTTATGAAGATCAGAGAAAAGGAAAAAAGCATTATGACTAAAAAAGGGAAAAACCTCACTTTCCTTCCCTTTGTCATCAAAGCAGTAGTTATCGGTTTAAAAGAATATCCTGTACTAAACTCCACCCTGGATATGGAAAATGGAGAAATAATTATAAAAAATTATTATAACATAGGCATTGCTGTGGATACGGACGACGGCCTCATGGTTCCGGTTATTAAAAACGCGGACAAGAAAAATATTCTTACCCTGGCTGACTCTTTAGGTAGGATCGCGGAGGATGCCCGGTCGAGAAAAATTGATCTGAAAGATTTAAAAGGAAGTACCTTCACCATCACTAATATAGGAGGTTATGGAGGAATATTTGCCACTCCTATTATAAACTACCCTGAAGCCGCAATCCTCGCCACAGGCAGAATACAGGAAAAACCGGTAGTAATAGATGGAGAAATAAAGATAAGAAAAGTTCTCCCTTTATCTCTTACCTTTGACCACAGGTTGATGGACGGCGCCACAGTAGCAATGTTCCTGAAAACCGTAAGCACACACCTCGAAGACCCCGGCCTTCTCCTCGTGGAGTTACAGTAATTTATTTTAACCGCAGAAAACAATACATCAGGGATCGGTGGTCAGGGGTCAGAAAATTCATAGCAGAGAACGCAAAGTGCAGAGAGAAATAAAAAAAATAGGCGTTATAGGCGCCGGGACTATGGGAAGAGGGATAGCGCAGGTTTTTGCTCTCTACGATTACCCTGTCGTACTTGTAGATAAGGAAGAGACCTTACTTCAGGACACGCTAAATAAAATAAAAAATCATACTGACCCTGAGTTATGGAACAGAGTTTCAGGCTATATTGAAACCTCAACGAATTTTGAGAAAATAAAAGATTGCGATCTTGTCATTGAGGCTGTTTTTGAAAATATGGATGTAAAAAAAGAGGTTTATAATGCCCTTAACAAAGTATGTAAGAATGATGCCATTATCGCGACCAATACATCCGGTTTTTCTATTAACAAACTTGCAGAGGCAGTGGAAAATCCCTCCCGCTTTATTGGAATGCACTTCATGAACCCTCCCAAAGTAATGAAACTGATAGAAGTAATTAAAGGAAAAAACACCTCGAAAAAGACCTTAAAGATTATTACAGATCTCTCAAAAAGTATAGAAAAGACCCCTGCTGTAGTAAATGACTCTCCCGGATTTGTATCCAACCGCCTCCTGTTCGCCCTGATTGGTGAAGCCTTACATATCTTAGAAAACGGCATTGCTGAAAAAGAAGATATTGATACGGTCATGAAATACGGCATGAACCATCCCATGGGGCCAATTGAATTAGCAGACTTTATTGGACTCGATATCTGTCTCGATATAATGACCTACCTGTATGAAAGTTTAAAGGATGAAAGATATAAACCGACTCGAATGCTTGAGTCTTTTGTAAAAGAAGGAAAGCTGGGGAAAAAAACAGGGGAAGGTTTTTATAAATATTAACAAGTGTAGATGCAATTCAGAAAATTAAACCCACTGCATTTTAATCAGCAAAAAAAAATTACATTGCTAACAACTCACTAATCTTTTTCATATCTTCCCCGGAAATCTGCCATCTTGTTGCCTGTTGGTTATCCTGAACCTGAACTGCTTTTTTTACGCCGACTATAGCAGTAGAAACCCCCTCTTGCGCTAAAAGCCAATTTATTGCCAAGTGAGACACTTTCTTGCCATAGTTAGAGGCAAAACTTTTTAACTTTTCCACTTTGTCAATATGGCTTTCAAAGATTTCACCTGAAAAATTCCCAAAAAGTCCTTTTCCACGCCAGTCCTTGAACTTCGTTTGTTTATCATATTTTCCAGTTAAAACTCCGGAAGCCAGCGGCGAATACGGAATAATCCCAATTCCTTTTTCTTTGCAAAAAGGAATTTCATCTTTTTCCAAATCTCTTTCAAGCATGTTATACATTGACTGAAGAGATACAAATTCTCCATACTTCAAACATTCTTCCATCTGTGATTTAGAGAAGTTGCTTAATCCAATAGTAAGAATTTTTTTTTCTTCTTTCAGTTTCAACAACTCTTCCATCGTTTCCCGGAAAGAAGTGTCCGGGTCAGGCCAATGCACCTGGTAGAGATCAATAAAATCTGTTTTTAGTCTTTTCAAACTTTCTTCAATTTCAAAACGAATAGACTTTGCTGTACTATCCTTTCGTATTGAACCGGCTGCTTCCTTCTCCCACCGCAACCCGCACTTTGTGGCAAGTATTACTTTATCCCGTTTTTTATTTAGAGCCTTTGCGATTAAACGCTCTGAACGACCAAATCCGTATACCGGCGCGGTATCAAAAAAATTGATTCCTGAATCAAAGGCTTTTTCAACCGCCCTTACTGATTCATTGTCGCCTTCATTAGTCCAGAACGGATGCCCGCCTATTCCCCACGCGCCAAATCCAATTACGCTAACTTTTAAATCACTTGTGCCTAATTTTCTTTTTTCCATAAATAAGAAATTTGGACTTGAGTAATCTCGAAGCAATCGAGAAACCAATTTATTTTTTTAGCCTCACGATTTCCTCAAGATGTTTAAACTATCAAGTTAATCCTGTTATCCTGTCTAAGAATTTAATTCTTTTATTTGTGACTTTGTGTCTTGGTGTTGAGCCTTGCATAAGGCGCTGTAAAAATAACAACCAAACAGCGCCTAAACTTTTATATAGTTTTTGAGTTCGCGAATATCATCAATAATTTTGTCCGCACCCGCCTCAACTAATTCACTTCTATCTCGCAAACCGTAACTGACGCCAAAGGTATGGATACCGGCTTTTTTTCCTGTTTCTATGTCCACGCCCGCATCTCCAACAATAACTGTTTCATGAGGATCAGCGCCAAATCTTTCCCTGATTATATTAATACCTTTCGGATCAGGTTTTTTGGTTTTCAAGGTGTCCCCTCCTATTACCACAGGGAAAAAGTGATCCACGTTTAATCCTTTTAAAATCTTATTAGCAAACCGTTCCGGTTTATTGGAAACAAGCCCCATATTGACATCTGAGAAATGTTTTAATATTTCCATTACTCCCGGATAAAGTCTGGTCGAATCTAAAAGATGCTCTTCATAATGTTTTCTAAATATTTTCAATGCGTCATCTAAATTAGTTTCTAAATTTGAACGAGAGATCACTTTTTCAAGCAAGGGAAGAACACCGTTACCCACGTAAGTATAAATTAAGCTGTTTTCCAATGAGGGAAGATGAAGACACTTTAAAGTATAATTAACCGAATCGGCGATATCATTTTTAGAGTCAATAAGAGTACCGTCCAGATCAAATATTATTAATCGTATATCTAACTTGTTCATTCAATTAATTTCTTGTCAGAGTAGGTGAGGCTTTGGCGTGAGCTCAGTCGAACGCTTGTCGAACCATAACCTCTCTGTTCTTCCCAATATTCTTTTAAATAAATTTGCCAGTTTTTTTCTCAGGGGAAATTGCTGGAAAAAGTACTTGCCTTTACGACTCCCTTATCATCAAATACAACTTGCAGATCTTTAGAAAGGCTTTTTCCTAATTTATAGGTGTTATACTCATAGATCCACCATTCGCGCCCGTCTGCTGTCCCTTTTCTGTTCGGCTCCCCTATTTCCCGCACTATCTCCTGCTTTGTTGTTTCACCATTTTTAATATATTTAACATACGCTTCGTTAAAATTTTTCCCTGTCTTGCCGCACGCTACTAAAAAAAGAATAAATAAAATAATAAAAAAATTCTTTAAATTCATACTTATCACCTCCTCTTTATTTTAAAATTTTATGCAAAGAAAAATCACAAAAGATAAAAAATAGCGCCGATATGTTTAAGCATGACGTAAATCTCTCTTTCTTCTTCCAGAAGATTATGGCATTGAAAAAAATAAGACCTTCCGCGACAAACGAAATAATCCGGTGATTATGGGGAAAGAACCGACCAGAGAAGGCTGTAACAATAATCAGTACCAGTGCCGGGACAACGGTCCATTTCTCAATGCCTTTTTCATTTTGTCTGAATGTCCGAATGACAGCCGTGATAAGACATCCGAGAACAAGAAAAAACAGAATGGGAAACAGGACCCAGTATTTTTCTACTGTCATATTGTTAATTCCTTACAATAGCCGTTTGTCATTGGGAAATTATTATTGACTGCTGACGAAGAACCAATGACTAACTATTTATTCAATGTAAAAGCCGTTTTAAAATACCGCTTAAACATCGTATAAGTCAACTCACCAGAAAAGAGTCGCTCGAGGCCTATACCAATAACCCTGATATAATTGGAAATGGCTGTTAGCATTACAAGCAAACCCGGATTAGCTGATAACAGACGGATATGGCTCAAACTTCTGATCAAAAATTTTGGAATAAAGCTTTTCCCTGACAGAGAAAAAAGGCATATCCAGAACAATTCTTCTTTGTTTCTTTTGTAACTGAAGGTAACCTGGAATTGATCGAATACCTTTCCTTTTTTATCTTCGACGTCGCCTTCAGTAATAATCTTTTTTTCAAGCGCAAGCTGAGTCATTTTTGTTTTAGGAAAATAAATTAACGAATAAAAGTAAAACATAAAAGGCCTGGGGAAACTTAAGAGCAGATCAAGAGTGAGCCGTTTATCTTCAACTGTTTCAAAAGGATTGTCCAGGATGAAGTCGAGATAAGGTCTGATATTATACCTGCTCATAATATCCATCGCGTTTTTAATGACCCTGTTTGAATCTTTTCTACCAAATATTTCACGTCTCACTCTTTCTGAACCGCTTTCTATACCTATATCTATATAGTCCAGCCCCCCCTGTTTCAAGATAGACACAATTTCTTCTTTAATCGTGGAAGGATGAAAAAGGCATGAGAAGGGCAAATTGATTTTTTCTTTATATTCATCACAAAATTCTTTCGCCCACTTTTTATCCATTACAAAAACATCATCGAAAATGGTCACCCGCTTCAGGTTAGGAAACATTTTTTTTGCCTGACCAAGCTCATTCATGACATGCGACACACTCCTTCGCCTTATAGGAAATCCTCTGCTCGTATAGATATCTTTAAAAAGATGATTAATGCAGTATGTGCAATCAAAAGGACAACCCCGGCCGGTCAAAAGAGTGTATAGTTCATTGTTTTTTGAGTAGGGGTCCCCATTTTTTACGTTTCCCTTTTCAATATAATATTTTTTATCATCTTCATAGTCGTTCGGCGGAATCAGATCAAGAAAGTTGTTTAATGGAGTCGGAGCATTTTTAATTACCTCTCCATCATTCTTTTTTATCCAAAGGCCTGGAATGTCTGAGAAATCCAGGTTTTGTGACATTTTAGTTATGAGATCAAGTAAGCCAAACTCTCCCTCTCCAATAAAAATCATATCCGCGTGATTAACACACTGATCGGGATCTATCGTCGGGTGTACCCCTCCCCAGATAACAGGGGATAATATCTTTTGCTTAATGTTATCAGTAACATCTTTCGCAATGTTATAAAAAGTTGAACAGCTCACGCTAATCCCGACCAGGTCAGGATTTTTTTCTTTAACTAACTCAGTTAACTTATAAATTTCTTCCGGTGTTGGCCTTTTAGCGTCGTTAAACAGCATATTTTTAAAAAAAATAAGATCCACATGAATGCCTTTTGACTTTAAAAGTGAGTGAAGAGCACGAACCCCTAAATGATTAAAGTTATAAAGTGATATTAAAGTAAAACGAAATTCAGAGGTCAACCTGGTTCTTAATTCACTAATTTTATGAATATCAATACACATAGTTTCTGTATTTTACCATTAAAAGCCATTCAAAAAAAACATTCGGCAGGGTAACAAGATAATAAAAGATTTTTACGGGGTAATAGCATATTATGTTAATATTATGCAATGGACAAAATAGATATTTCAGTTGTTATCCCAATATATAACGAAGCGAAAAATATTCGTGAATTATATGACAGGCTCTTAGCTTCAATAACTTCCATTTCACCCCGATATGAATTAATCTTTATCGATGACGGCAGTACGGATAATTCCTTCAAAGTGCTAAAGGATTTAAGAAGTAAGGATAAAAAAATCAGTATTTTAAAATTTACAAGAAACTTTGGACAGCAGTCAGCTGTTCTTGCCGGGTTCAAACGTTGTCAAGGCAAGACTATTGTTCAATTAGACGCCGATCTCCAAAACCCTCCGGAAGAGATACCCAAGCTAATCCGGAAACTTGATGAAGGATACGATATAGTCAGTGGAATTCGAAAAAACAGGCAGGATTTTTTTCTGCGGGAAATATGTTCTTCTTTTTTAGCTTTCCTGGTATCGAAGTTAATGGGCAAAAATATCAGTCTTGATATCAGTTCCTTCCGTGTGATGAGAAGAAGCGTTATCGAAAAGATCAAGCAATGCAAAGATAAATCAAAATTTCTCTCAGCATTAGTAAGCTGGCTGGGTGTTCCAAGCGCTCAGGTGGAAGTGGACCATTCGAAAAGACTTCACGGGGAAACAAAGTACCGTACAGAGAGGTTGCTCCAGTTATCAACGGACCTCATAACAGGTTTTTCGCGGTTTCCTTTAAGAATGGTTTCCTATCTCGGATTTTTTGGCGCGACAATAGGATTTTTGCTGATGATGTTTTTATTGTTTCAACGTTATGTCAGGGGGGTTATGTATGATGGTTTTACTGTGCTGGCCGCCCTGTTTTCTCTATTCGCGGGTGTACAACTTCTCTCTATTGGTATTCTTGGAGAATATATCGGTCGAATTTATTCCCAGGTACAGGACAGGCCTGATTATGTTATAGAAGAGATTATCGAATGACCTTTTGATTTGGGCAACAATCAGTTAGAGATAAACTTATATATGAAAGTCAGGAAACTCACATCATTAACTATTGAAACAACGAACGTATGCAATTTGAGTTGTCGCATATGTCCGACAAATAATGAAATGAAAAGAAAAAAAGGAACTATGTCTTTTGAACTTTTTCAAAAAACAATCAATGGCGGCAAATCGCTGGAGCATCTCTGTCTCCATAACTGGGGTGAACCAACGCTAAACAAAGATTTATTTAATATGATCAAATATGCTAATAATAAAGGAATTCGCTATACGGTTTTTAATACCAATGGATCATTGCTCGATGACAACACTATCCTCAGAATTATTGACAGCCCTTTAAGCATATTGAGAATTTCTGTGGATGGAAATCCTGATACTTATAGACAAGTCCGTGGCATAGATTTTGATACAATTGAAAAAAATATTATGACCCTTATTAAAAAGAGAAACGAAAAAAACAGCTCCCTTGAAATAGGCATTGTAATGGTTGTCGATGAACAAACAGAAAAAGATATAGACTCTTTTTATAACAAGTGGAGCGCCATAGCAGATCATGTTCGTTTTCAACCCAAACTGATATGCTCGCAAAGAACGGATTTATGCCCGGAACTTTTTGGGAAAGATTACGGTAAGATGGTAGTTTTATGGGACGGCAAAGTTGTTCCCTGCTGCACGGATTATGAAGGAGAACTCCAAATCGGGGACGTCCAGAATGAAACCGTGGATTCCATCTGGAACGGCCTGGGCATGAGACGGCTTCGTAAAAGACATATGGATAAAGATTTTTCGCAAACGTGCAAAAATTGCAATGAATACGAAAGCCAAAAAGCAGAGAAGAGGTTTGTAGTTCAGTGATATTAAACCATAGATATGCGCGGATAATATTTAAAAAGATATCCTGTGAATCTGCACTGCAAATTTGTAAAATCGTGTTTTTTTAGTCGCAGTTTGGTTTTCCCTTTTTTAGGCACTGTTTGGGTCTTCCTTTTACAGTGCCTTATGCAAAGCACTGCGACTTATGCAACGCTTAGCACAATTTTTGTTAGCAGATTGGGCGGCAGCCCATTTGGTTGTGGCCCTGCCACTCTGCGTCCCTAAAAAAATATAAGATGGAACTAGCAGAAAAAGTTATAAATGAAAATATTTTAGTCCATGCCCTGGAAAGCAAAGAATATCTTCACCGGCATCCGGAACAAACAAACTTCTTCCAACATGCTCGCCTGACTAAAACTATCAACAAAGCAGCACATTTACTACCTGACAATCATTGTAAAATTCTGGACATTGGATGTGGAACGGGCTACCTTCTTCTAGAGTTTTTGCAGAGGGGATTTGAAATAACAGGAATCGATCTTTCACAAGAAATGATTGCGGCTTTAAAGGAAAAAATCCCGCTCAACCTTAAATCAAAAGCAAACCTGATAAGCAGCAATGCTTCAGACTATCTTAAACAAAAAAAAGAAGTTTTTTCACTAATATCGATGTCCGCTTTTCTTCATCATCTTTTTGATTATGAAGCTGTGTTAAAATTAGCCTGCTCTGCTTTACGAAAGGATGGAATCCTTCTCATTTTTTTTGAACCGATAAAACAGCCGGTTGACAGCAGAGTGCGAATTTTTTTCCATAAACTTTTGAAGGAAACGGATGAAAAACTTTACCGGTTATCGATGACCCTTCAGGGAATATCAATACCGGATGAACAATATGCTGTTTCCGATTTTCAGCGTCGTTTCGGCGGGTTAGAAATAAAAAATGTACGCGGCATTTTAAATTCAGAGGGTCTTAAAATTATTAACGAAAATAAATATTGTGCCCGCAGATACGGTATCCCATCTTATATAGCCACAAAAATGATCAGAAGTGAAAATTCATTCGACATTATAGCTGTAAAACAATAAATGAACGCAGATTAAGTTGATTCTCATGGATAAAAATATTAGCATCACGATTACTACAAGATTGCTTCGAGAAAAACATTGTTAAAAATCTTAAAAAAATCTTGAAGAAATCGAGAGGCTAAAAATATCCGCTTCAGTCCGCTGTTATCCTTCCCCACCGTCTACCACCCCGTTGTGCCTATAAACCAGCAGTTTGTATTTAATAGCACAAAATGTAATATTGTCTGTTTAATCGAATTCCGGGAAAACAATCATGACAATTCAAGAAGCCATAAAGCAGTTTTTAGTTCATTGCCAGTTCAGTAAAAACCTGTCTGATAACACCCTGAAAGCTTATTCAATAGACTTCCGAAAATTCAAGGGATTTATCGGCTCCGGGAAGGAAATTTCCGATTGCGATGTATTTTGCCTTCGAGACTACATGCGTTATCTTTTTGAAAAATGTGGATTAAAAGAAACCAGCATCAAACGCCGTATGGCAAGCCTGAAAGTAATGTTCCGGTGGCTGGAATACAACGAAATAATAAAAATCAATCCTTTCCACCGGCTTGACACCAAAATAAAGCTCCCGAAACGCCTTCCAAGGGGGCTAACGCGGGATGAGCTTAAAGACCTCATTAAAACCTCAAACCAGGACATTGGAATTGATCGGGAACTTATCTATGAAAGATCCAGGTTTATCCCTGTACTGAGAAACAGCCAGTTCAGACAGCTTACAGCATTAGTGGCGGTGGAAATACTATTCTGCACAGGTATCCGCGTGGGAGAACTCGTTAAAATCACCTTGGGCGGTGTGAACCTCAAAGAAAGCACAATTTCTATAGTTGGAAAAGGGGACAGGGAAAGGCGGGTATTTATCCCTGTCAAACAGGTTAAGCGACTCATTGATACATACATAAAAATTCGGGAATTGCGCGGACCGGAAACAGAACTCCTCCTTATAAACAGCAGGAATAATCCAGCCTCCACGCAATACATCCGCAAACTTATACGGCTGGCTGGGGAGAGAGCGGGGATAGCACAACGGGTAACACCACATATGCTGCGGCATTCCACTGCGACGCATCTTTTGGAAGCTGGAGTGGATATCCGCAAAGTGCAGAGACTATTAGGACATCAAAGCATCGCCACTACTCAAATCTACACACATGTTTCGGACGCCAGCCTCAAATCCGCCATCTGTAGATTCCATCCCAGGAAGAAGATTTTGGGGAAATAGCTCACGGATTACACAGAAGGACACGGATAAATCAAATTGGACTTCAATGAAAACAGCAACTAACCCTGTCCCTTGAGAACCTACTATTCATTATAAATCTATCTACCTGCCTTTACGTTTAAAAACCACGTTCTGAAATCCAATCCAAGCGAGAAAAGCAAAGACAAAGTATGGATAACTAAGAATTATC
>DASCNB010000235.1:0-7161 GCA_036011265.1 Nitrospinota bacterium
AAAAGATTGGATTGCCGAGAAATGTGTCTGAGAAATCAATTGAATCTATTATTGCTCTTATCAAAGAGACCTTGGCAAAAGGAGAACCGGTTATTTTAAGAAAGTTTGGTTCTTTCCATGTAAAAGAAAAAAGAGAAAGGGTTGGGAGAAATCCCAAAACAGGAGAAGAGGCTACTATTTCAGCCCGCCGTGTGGTGAGATTCAAGTCAGGCAAATACTTCAAACAGATTGTGGATTCCGGCGTTTCTTCCTCTTCATAGGAATACAGCTGTTAGAAAATAAGCATTGCGTCTCCATAACTGTAAAATCTGTATTTTTTTTCAATAGCTTCCTTGTATGCTTTTTTCGCTAATTTTTTGCCTGCAAAGGCATAAACTAGCATCAGTAGAGTTGATCCGGGTAAATGAAAATTAGTTAAAAGCGCGTTTACAAACCGAAAATTATAGCCGGGGTATATAAACAAATCAGTCCTGCCACTCAATGGATGTACAGCGTCTCCTTCAATATCAATACTTTCAATCGTCCTTGATGGTGTGGTTCCTGCGGTAATAATCCTCCTTTTTTCTGAGAAGGCTTTTTTTATTTTTTTTGCGGAAGAGGTATCAATCTCAAAATATTCAGGGTCCATGGTGTGTTGTTCAATGAATTCGGTTTTTACAGGTTTGAATGTTCCGGTACCTACATGAAGAGTTACTTCTGCTATTTCCACTCCCTTTTTCTTTAGCCTGTTTAGGATATCCTCAGTAAAATGAAGTCCTGCTGTAGGCGCGGCAATAGCCCCGCTTTTAGATGCGTACACGGTTTGATATCGCTCTTTATCCAGTGTGGATGAAGGCTTGTCATGATTTCGTTTGATGTAAGGGGGCAGGGGAGTTAGCCCGATCTTGTCTAAAATAGTTTTTACACTTTCTTCGCTGTCAAATTGAATGAGCCGTTCCGCTTCGTATTCTTTATCACCCATGTTGTTTTTATCTTTCCCGATAATTACAGCAGAAAAGCCATTGAGACTGAAAGTGATTTCTGTATTTTCTTTTAGCTTACCGGAACTTTTAATCATAGCTTTCCAGATTCCCGGTTCAGTCTCCAGCGTCAATAAAATCTCCACTTTCCCTCCGGTATTTTTTTTCTTACCGATCAATCTTGCTGGAAAAACCTTTGTATTATTAAGCAAAAGCAGGTCCCCTTTATAGAAATAATCCGGGAAGTTAGAAAAAGTGTTGTGGTGAATAGAACTGTTTTTTCTGTCCAATATCATCAGGCGAGAATTGTCCCGGGAGGGTAATGGATGTTGGGCAATTAAATCTTTTGGCAAATCATAATAAAACTCAGAGAGTTTCATTGCACGCCTTAATTTAAGGATTATTAATGCTAACGCCGGAACTCACAGGCGGCGGACAAAATATAAAAAAACTATTGTCATATAAAAAACATGTTAGCAGTAGGTACTTAGAATTTTAAACATGCTGTTTGCTGTTCTGTGGAGTGAATGGTTATAAGCTAATTTAAAAGATCAAATCCTGTTTTCCCATTTTTGGGGTTCTCGCTTAGCATGAAATATAGCAGAAACAATAATCAAATCGTTGCCTGTGAAGTAAAATATTCCGTATGGGAATCGGTGAATTAAGGCTCTACGAATCTTTTTGTGAATGATTGGAAAAATCTTTGGATTTTCTTTAATAATGTTAAGTGAATCATCAACTTTTTCAAGTAAATCTGCCCCTAATCCTTTCAACTGATTTTCATACCAATCGTATGCATCTTCTAAATCTAATTCAGCCTTGGGGCGTAAAATAACTTTATAGCCCATTTTTTGCCAATAGTTTAGTCTTAACTTCGTCCCACGGGGAACCGGCATCAGGATTTTTATGGTATTCTTCCAGACGTTTATCCAGCTCTTTTTTCTGTGCTTCTGTAAGCTCTACTGATTCCGGTACATTTGCGATACTGTCCCAAATATCTTCAACAAATACAATTCGGTCTTGAATGCTTAATTTTAATGCTTCCGATAATATCTCTTCTTTCATGAATACCTCCTTTAATATTTAACACTCTCATTATACCAAAAATATTTCATAATCATTAGCTTATAACGCTAATGATCACTGGCAACGAGCAAAGGCTAAATAAACTTTAAAATACAAAAACTATAGCAGCAGTGGGTCTTAAGAAATCGAGACCCGCTGCTCGATGTACGGTGGAGCGAATGGTTATGTGACCATCTCCACACTAACCCGTTTTTTCTATTTGGCACGAACGGCAGGATCGTTATCATTTCTACTAACTTCCCGCCATAAATTGGCTGGAAGAAGACGATTTACATCTCTGATTAAGCCTTCTCGGTATTCTTTGCTTGAGAAATTAAAAGTCACAGTGTGATTATTGTGCTCCCAATCCTTGTCTTTTGTACCACCCCAAGGAATATTGTTGTTTCCGGTGCGCTGACTATATTTGCTAAGAGCGCGCTAGCAATTGACTACAGCAAGATCATCCGTATGAATCGTTATACTGAATTTATGATCTTCGTGAGTGGTCATATCTTCTTCCTCATTTTGGTTACATAACGAACATAATCACTTGACCAAAACAAAAGCAAGAAAGGATAGTTAATCCATAAACTATAGATGCAATAGGACTTTAATAATTGAGACTCGCTGTGTTGGGTCAAGTGGATTTAATGGCTATGCCATTTTTGATGTTAAGATTTCATAAGTTTTGAGAAATTTTTGTTCATATCTTTTGTTGTTGATTTTCATGTATGAATTAAATTTAAACGTATTGGTACCAGTAAATTTTTTATGAAATTCGTACTTTTCTGCAATTATAACTATTTGGTCAACTTCATTAAATTGGTCTGAAGTAATATCAACTACAATCCCATCAATAATTAGCCACGCATGGGAAATTTTATTTTGGTTTTCCCCATTGGCACATAACAAGACATTTTCTTTATTTATTAAGTCACTCTCAAGCAAATATTTGGTTAAAAGCATTGAGCAAAGCTTGCAGCTGCCTCTTGGAAAATTTTTTAACACACGAAAAGGTGTCTCAGGCTTACGATCAAGAGCGGCTCTAAATCTTAAAATTTCTTGAGTTAGGGATTTATCAAGCATTTTTTATAAGCTTGAGCTGAATAAAATTATTTAAGCTTAAGGCATAACGCCGTTCTTCACCTGACGAGAGCAAACAAAAAACAATGTGAGCAGTAGCCCGTTATAAAAAAGACTCACTGCTCGTGGTCAGGTGTAAGAACATGTTATACCTGATAGACCAAATAACTTTGTTAGTAGTATTTAGCAACCCCTGCTTTTGCGTCTTTTGCAAATGCAGGGCTCAAAATAAATGGCCGAGCCACTTTTGATGTGAAGAATGAGCATAAAAAGTGGCGGTGACAAAAGAAAACTATATAATTTTTGGATGAAAGATTGGTATAGATTTAGTCGTTGTTGCGTCAGCTACTAAATGCGATAAATATACTAGTGCACTAATTTGAATTCGTTTTCTTATTTTTTCGTCCATGTTTTCAGTATGTTTTCCGTAAGCAGCATATTGTATAAGCCCTCCACAAGCTAAACTGTGAAAAAATTTTCGGTGATGTGGGTTAAATGCTGGTTCTATTATATCGGGTAGGGTAGCAAGCAAGAAACCAACTCCAGAATTAAATAACAACTCTTCCCATGGGAACTTTGTATCAGGGTACTTTTCTTTTTTTATTTTGTGGTTTATGAGAGTGACAGTAACCCCGACAGCAACTCCAATTACTCTATGTTGATTTTTATTCATTATTTCCCCTACGTAGGTCGCCGCGCTAGTTTTTGTTATAAATTTTACTTACCCTTTTTGTTTTGCGGCGGCTTTTGGCTCTTTATAATTCTGGCTTCAGATTTTAACGCTTCATCGATGCTTGATTTTTGTTGAATTTTAACCTTCGCTCCACCACGCACTGGATCTTGCCCACTAGGCAAATGCTCTTTGAGACGATCTTCGACTCTCCCTTTCTTAGCTACCCCTGTGTACAGGGTTTTGCCATTCTTATTTTCAATGTTGTATACAACAGGCTTGTCTTTGGCCAAACCGTCGATGCCTTCTTTATTGAAACTACCACTTTTCTTCCCGGCCATAGTATTTCTCCTTTCATTAATAATGAGGTATAACGTCGCCAATGAGTGGCTGGTTTTTTAGGGGCAAGCGTAGCGCAGCCACTGAAAAACCAGTCCGACTCAATTGGCCTTGTTAGGTGTTTTTAAGTACTTTGAAAGTTCTTCATTAGGCTTAAATTGACCGTGCAAAAATCGCACTTAATGTCACTTTGATATAACTGTCAAGTTTGCATCTTTAAGCATCTTGGGAGTGATTGAGTTTAAAGACATACACCATGCCCACGCTACTACAACTGCTGATGCAGCAACAAGTTTTGTAACTGGTTCTTCAGTAATAATTGCGTACAATGCTGCAGATGCGACCGTAGACGCTCCGACACAACCTAGGAAAGCCGCCCATTTTTTTACTTCACGTTCATCAACCGTTGCTTGCAAATAAACTTTTCTCCTATAAATTTTCCAGTTTTTAATTTTAACGAATCTCCCTATATATTTTTTTACCTCTTTTTTACCCCTGATTTCCTGACTATCAATTTCAATTGGACTATCATTTATAAGTTTCACTAATGACAGCTCCTCTATGAATGATGCGAGTTCTTCTAATTCTTCATATGACACATCGCCTGATTCAAGCCTATTAACAAATTCTTCTGATATCATGTTAGTCTCCTCGTTTTTCAGTTAATAACCGTTAATCAAATATTACACCAATATATAGAAAGGAATTAAATCACCTCCTCTTACTTTTTGTGTTGCGCTATATGACCATTACAGCCTTCACTCATGCACCAAACACTTAACGCCGCAAATCACCGGTTGCCAGAAGCTGCATAGCGTAGCGGCGCGGCTTTTGGCAATCCGTGTGCATTTGCATTGTTAGGCAATTTTAAATAATTATTGTAACCCACGATCATTTAATATATGAGTGAATTTTAGTGAATGCTAGGTGGTTTCCACCCAGCTGATTTATAACTGATTCAGGTATGAGGATAGCACCAAGATTTCCACTTGATGTTAAGGTAATATTATCTCCTGGACCTACCGTTACTTCATCACTCATGCGAAATATTTTAGAACCATTTTGACTACAAAGCTGATTCGGCAGCTGTGCTACCAGATTACTAAATTCCGAGTATTTATTTTTTTTCTTGATGTCTGAATAGGGGAATGAAAAAGTGTTAATTTGTACTTGGTTTTCGGTATTGCATGCTAATACAATTGGAAACATCGCAGTTGGGTCAGGTTCTCTAGTGACTTCTGAAAATAGTTCAGCGGGGTTATAAAAGTAGACAACAGCAAATACACCAAGCGCACCCCCCGCACGCAACCACCCAGAAATATTTACCTGTAGAAACCCCGGAATCATTGCTGCTACACCAGCAGCGGCTAAAGCTAAAACAACACGAAATACGGTATATTGGAATGGAGTGGGGCTCGGTATAACTACCGCTATTACTAGCAATACAATTACAAATGCCACACCAAAGCTAAATGCCAGTATTTGTTGTAATTTCTTAGTCAATATTACACCTTTTCATTTTTTTGCCTAACATTAATATTAAGTATACAGTTGTACCTAACAGACAAATGCTGCAATCGGGAATTAGCTTTGCAGATTCGCCCAAGGAGGCGTAGCTACGGAGACTTGAATTCTGTGTTAGGCTGCAAGCAACCTAATTCAAATTTACTTTATTGACATTGTCAATTAAAACAATAATATTAATAAATGCAATATATGTAAAATTATATCAAACATACAGAATTGTAACGAGTTTTGAGTGTTATTTTATTCAAAATAAATTACTTTTGCAAATAATTTTTAGTTTTAAGGCTAACCTAGCTCAAGATGTTATGCTGCATGCAGCATAATCTATTAAGCCGGAATGCAGTAAAGTACTTGGTTAGGTTGCAGTTTTTCTTTTTGTTGGGGAATTTTTGTGTAGTCCTTGCGGAGGTTTAGACGGGGATTAACAGTAAAGAAAACATCGACATGGTCGATCCGCTCCAAAGAAATCCGGTTAATCCAGTCGATCCTGTCAATAATAGTTTTTTAACACACCCCGTCCCGGCGGGACACCCCTCTTGTTAGAGGGGAATTTGGGGGTTGTAATTTTGATTATCGGCCATCCCTGGCCTCAACCCTTCGGGCGGCTTTCCTTCGGAAACCGTCCAATTCGGTTTTCCTTACCAAATGGTGGTTGCGGCAACTTGCCGTGCTCTGGTTTCTATTTTAAGGAAGCGATTTTTTGTTTGAGCAGATGATCCGCGAGGACAAGGGCAAGCATCGATTCTGCTATGGGGACAATACGGGGACAAATGCAAGGATCATGGCGGCCTTCAACCTTTATCTTTTCAGGTCTGCCTTTCCGGTTCACTGTGCGTTGCTCTTGAGCGATTGAGGCGGTTGGTTTGATGGCCAATCGCGCAATAATATCGCTCCCATTGGAAATTCCACCAACTATACCACCGGCATGATTGGTTTTTGTTGAAATTCTTTTGGATTTTATAATCAGCTCATCATTAGCTTCCGAGCCTTTCATAGAAGAAACGGAAAATCCGCTGCCGATCTCAATGCCTTTTACACTCCCCAGGCTCATCATTGCTTTTGCTATATCCGCGTCTAATTTATCAAATACCGGTTCCCCTAAACCGGGCGGTACTTTCTTCGCGATTACTTCAACAATTCCTCCTAAAGAATCGCCAGTTTTTTTAGCCTGATGAATTTCATTGACCATTTTTTGTGCTGCTTTTTTGTCGGCACACCTCACAAAATTTTTTTCAATTTCTTTTTGGGAGAATTTTTCTGCCTTAATTAAGCCTATTTGAACAGTATGGCCGATGATCGCAATTTTATTTTTTTGAAGTATTTTTTTTGCAACAGCACCGGAGGCTACTCTGGCTGTAGTTTCACGAGCGCTGGATCTCCCGCCACCGCGATAATCCCGGATGCCGTACTTGGCCAGATAGGTAAAATCCGCATGGCCGGGTCTGAAAAGATTCTTTATCTTCTCATATTTAGACGAGTCAACATCCTGATTTTTTATAAGAAGGGAAATTGGCTGGC
>DASCNB010000236.1:0-16954 GCA_036011265.1 Nitrospinota bacterium
TTTAACTCTAATCGCAATGGGTTCCGGTGGTATCAAGCCCTGTGTTTCAGCACATGTAGGCGATCAATTCAGGCCTGATAAAAAACACCTGATTAATAAAATTTTCAGTATTTTTTATTTGTCTATTAATATTGGTGCAGCGATCTCTTCCTTGCTGACCCCGGTTTTGTTGAGCAGATTTGGACCTCATGTAGCTTTTGGTATACCGGGAGTTCTCATGCTTATCGCGACAATCATCTTTTGGATAGGCAAAAGGAAATTTATCGCCATTCAACCAGTCGGATGGAGCTATTATAAAAATGAGCTGTTCAGTCTGCAGGGGAGAAAGGCATTATTGCAGCTCAGTATAATTTACGCTTTTATTTCTATTTTCTGGTCTCTGTTTGATCAAACAGGTTCCGCCTGGGTTCTTCAGGCAGACAAGATGAACCGGATGGTGAGACTTGGTTTTATTGAGTTTGAACTTCTGCCCTCTCAAATTCAGGCTGTTAATCCATTGATGATTATTTTTTTTATTCCACTTTTCACGTACATTGTCTATCCGCACGTCAACAAATTTTACAACCTAACAGCGCTAAGAAAGATCACTGCCGGTATGTTTATAGCGTCCTTTTCCTTTGTGTTATGCGCCATTCCGGAAAGCCAAATTTCAGCCGGCGTTAAACCAACAATTTTATGGCAGTTCTTTGCGTATCTGTTTTTAACAATTGGAGAGGTTCTTGTTTCCATTACAGCGTTGGAATTCGCCTACACTCAGGCGCCGAACAGCATGAAATCATTTATCATGGGATTTTATCTATTGTCAATATCATTGGGGAATTTCGTGACAGCGATTGTGAATCGTCTAATTCAAAACCCTGATGGTTCAAGCAAATTGGAAGGGGCTGCGTATTACTGGTTTTTTGTTGCTTTGATGGCATTAACTGCCATCATATTTATTTTTTTCTCAAAGCGCTATAAAGAAGAAAGCTATATTCAAACAAGGGAAAAGTTAGTTGTGTAGGAGATTAACAATTATAATTTTCCAATTCTCCAGATAAGTTTCAATAATGGATAATCAGACGGAAAATTTCTTTTCTGACAAAGCGCGTTTCGCATTATTCCTATTCTCGAAAACTTCCTGTTCATGGCAAATATAATTGTGTTACTTGAAGTATTGCCGTCCAAGATCCAGATTTCACCAAATACCGAACTGATTTTTTTAAGCATTTTTTTAAAATATACTCTGTCAGTGGTCATCAAATTGACTATCAATATTCCTGTATCAAGAAGGCACCTGTCAGTCTCTTTAAAAAATTCCACTGTAGATAATGGTTGTGGCAGATCATTACCTAAATACGCGTCCATAATTATAATGTCATATCTCTTTTTTGAATCTTTAGTAAATGCAAAAGCATCTTTAATGAAGAGGCGAATTCTCTGGGATGTTTTAAAATGAAAATACTTTTTGGCAACATCGGCTATCTCCGGATCTATTTCAACAATATCGATGAAAAGCAGTTTATTAAAATTAGTTAGCATCATGGGAATAGAACCCCCACCTAATCCCATCATCAGAATGTTTTTTGGATTTAGAGTAAACACAAGTCCAAGTAAAATATTCCGCGCATACTCAAGATGGGATGATGTTGAATTCAGTGTGCCTATTGTTGTTTGTCTTGTCCTGGGAGGAGAATAGAGAGTAAGTATATTGCCTTCCTGTGTAACCAAAATATCGTTAAATTTTGATTTTGACTGATAAAGAATTTTTCGGGCACACATACTATTTGAAGGTCACAATTCCAATTTTAAAAAAAAACCAACGACACCCTTAAAATCATACGACTCTAAACTTAATATTCCCACCCCACGTTTTTTTAAATTCTGAAAGTGGGTTGTTGATATGGCATTTAGATTATTGAGATGAAATAAAAAACTATTTTATTGTCTCTAATACTCCTTTTTTAGGGACCATTTATATGCTACCATTTAATACGAGTCCTTTTGAGAATAATAACCAGGTATCTGTTCCACTTCTACTGAGTTATATGATTGAGGTTAAGAATATTTAGCTAATACTTTCCTCGCAGCTTGCCCTGAGCCACACCGGCATGGGCTTGCAGGCAGGGAGCTTTATTGGCAATTAAAATTATATAGAGGTGACGTGGATTTATTTTTTTCGGTGGGAATTAAATTAATTTGCCTATACGTAGGATTCCAAACTATACACGGTCTACTGCTGCTTTTAAATTCGGTATTGCAAAGCTTCAATCCACCACCACTGGTGCCGGCGCCTAAGAAAAGATAAAGAACACCTGAAACGGATTAGCGCATGGATTTTTGCTCAGAAACATATGGCCCCAACTTTGACTCCAGCTACCCTCAATCACTCCTGCGCAAACAATTAATTCTTGCAAAACTTCATTTTTCGATAACAAAAGAGTAAAAACACCGTTAACATTTATCCTCTTCAACTTTATAAAAAATAACACTTGGGCGCTAAAAAAACTGTTAGCATCTTCTTTTTGCTTTTTTCTTCGCTTTCTTCTTTTTCTTTACTACTTTTTTCTTTGCCTTCTTTTTAGCTTTTTTCTTGGTGGCCATAATCTTCCTTTCTACAAACTAAAAACTATTTAAAAAAGATTAAAATTGCTAAATAATAGCACCCAAGTGTTAGATTGATTTTAGAAAAATATTTTAAATTGTCAAGAGATAATTGAACATAATAATTCCTCAAATTCTTAAGAACCCCTGCAGATTGCCCTGTGCTTTTTTCGTCAAAATCATTTCCCCCTATATTTCGGCATTAAAAAAGCTGATTAAAAATAAATCGATAAACAGGCTCTCGGTTTTTTATTTCTCTTATATATGTTATTCTAATTTAATAAGGCAATAATCCCAGCTTGAAGAACACTCGTTATAGAGAAATTTGTGAAAGAAAAGTTAATTTCATATCAGTGTTTAACTAACTTATACCAGGACACATTTGTAGTACGAGGAGAATTTAATAAAACAGTATGAGCATCTCTAGCACTTCACTATGAGAAAGCACTGCTGTATAAATCTTTTACATGGATTTTCGTTTTTGCTTCACTTATAAAAACTAATGACACTAAAGTCATGGGTAAAGAAGGCTTAAGAAAATCTTTAAACAAAATTGATGAAAACTTGGATGACCTTGTTAGAAAAGTTGGGGATACTCCCCTTGAGATGAATCAAACTCCAGAAACAATATCAAATGAGATTAGAAAAATATCAGATGCATCAACAAATTATATATCAAAAGAAAGTAAAGGTTATGATGTTAAAGGGTTCTTGAAGTGGCTGTTTACTGAATTCTTTTAATTTTAGAAACATTTACGAAAGATGAATTAATTCTATGGCGCTATTTATCTGGACAGAAAAGTTTATCTCAGGCCTTCAGGAAATTGATCAACAACACAAAAAGATTGTAGACCTTATAAATGCTCTTAATGATATAAAGAACGAGGAAGAACGGAATATAAACCTTTATGAAATCATAATTGAGTTGATTTCCTATACAAAGACACATTTGTCTTATGAAGAAAACTTATTAAAACAACAAGAGTGCCCCGAGCTTGCTTCACATAAATTAGAGCATGAGCAATTAGTTAAACGAACAGTTGATTTTCAGCAGAAATTTATTGAAGGCGGTACAGGTTTAGCCACTGAGATATCACTTTTATTGAATGATTGGTTGGCAAACATATCCTTGTGGTCGATAAAAAGTATCTCCCTTATTTTAAAAGCTAAGGAACAACTTACATGAGTAAAATTAATCGAACAGAGGAAAATGCATTTTAAACATGAAGAGGATTTAAATACGTTATTTCATGTTTAACGCTGAACTTGAATCTTTAAAAGGAAATTTTTGGAATAGTCTTCTGTGAACACAATGGAAAAATGGATCTGCACAGTATGTGATTATGTTTATGACCCTGAGCTTGGTGACAAAGATAGCGGTATCCCTCCTGGAACTAATTTCGAAGACCTTCCTGAAGATTGGGCATGTCCTCTCTGCGGTGCGCGGAAAAGTGATTTTGTAAGGTTGAGCGATGTAACAGAAGAAAGCACTAAAATTGATGAGAAGAAAACTGATCAAAATTTACTCGTGTGGTCTGATGAGTATAGCATAAACATTAAGGAGATGGATGAACAACATAAGAAATTAGTATCGATTATAAACAAACATAATATTGCAGTTAATTCAAAAAAAGAGAATGAGATTTTAGAGAATACTCTAAAAGGACTATTTGAGTATATAGAGATACACTTTGATAAAGAACAAAAACTAATGATGCAACATGGTTTTCCTGACTATGAGGCTCACAAAGAAAAACATGATTATATTAATCAAGAAGTTTATGATTTGTACATGAAGTATAAGAAGGGAGATGAAAGCACAGCCTTTATGGTAGGATCTTTAATGAAAGATTGGCTATTTAATCATATTTGCAAAGAAGATAAAAAATATAGCAAATATCTCAACAGCAAAGGTGTAACATAACGATAATCTCTGTTTGTTTTAAGGGCACTCTTTAGCAAGTACAAAATGAATCAAGTAAACACTAAAAAATAGAATCAGACGTAAAATCCTAATATTAATATTCTTTTTTAGCTCTGGCTTCCCTTCTTTTCTCTTTATTTATTCCAAATAATTAATGGATAAACTAAGAAGGTTTATAGTATTTTTCGTTTCAAGACATAATATATTAAAAGGACTTGACTGTGGAAGAGGTAAATTGTGCTTTATGCGGTGCGACAGATAAAATTCTAAACTTTAAAACAGCAGGCGGTAATTTTCTGGCCCGTTGCATTCATTGTGATTTCCAGTTTTATAGCCCCCGCCCTTCAGCCAAAAAAATTGAAGCATATTATCACGAAGATGAATTTTATAAAAAAGTGAATGTTACCTCGATTGAAACCGTGGTATCGCTTTTGGCGGGTCATCACCCTGGAAAACTTTTGGATGTGGGTTGTGGTGTTGGAAGACTTGTTTCCGTAATGCAAAAAAAAGGGTGGGATGCTGTGGGAATTGAACCTTCTTCCAAAGCAGTGGAGATTGCCAAAAAAGAACTTGACCTTACAATACAACAGACTTATTTATCTGAAACTACTTTTAAACCTGATACTTTTGATGTAGTTGTCCTGTTAGCTGTACTCGAACATGCTTTTGATCCTGTTGAGCTCATGGAGAAAGCCTGGAAGCTACTTAAACCGGGAGGATGTGTCATCTTTTCAACACCAAATTTGGACAGTCTCCCTTATCTTTTGTTGGAAAACAAATCGGAATTTTCATGGTTTATAAGAGAGCATATTAACCAGTTCACTTTAAGAACCCTGAGATACTTATTAAAAAAAGTCGGGTTTCTTGATCCTTCGTTTTATGCGTGTGCTCATTTCATTATAGAAGGGAAGGAGAACGATATAAAATTACTGCCCAGCATCAATTTTACGGAAATCTCGAAAAAAATATTTTCTCAAATATTAGACCGCTCTGCGAAAAAAGCCTTTTCAAAAGGAATTGAAGACCTTGTAGAAGCGGAAGTGAATAGTTTAATGCTTCATCATCTTATTTCATGGGGGATTAAAGAAGGAGAATACGGGATAACCCCTGCTGTTTACGGAAAAGCCTCAAAAAGAGATAAAAAAAAATCAAAAAATTGAAAAACAGAAAGGTATCTTTCTGAAGAAGAATCCGAGACCCTGCCCAGCAACTCAGAGTTGTTGATATAGCCTATCCAATAGCGGAGCAAGATAAATGAGTAGTGCCAGCTTGAATATCACTACTGCTGCAATAAGAGAAAAACCGTGTTCCCTACAGAATTCATTCCATGTATTTCTTCTTCTTTTTCTTTTTGACATTTATATCTTCTCCTTCCTTTCCCCTTTCACTGGTTTTCTTAATGGTTTGCCAGAATTTTGACATAATAACTGTGTTATTAATTGAAAGAGCAATATAGATGCCATGAGCTTTACGGTACAATTCTTTTTCAGAGTGAACCCATATAAAAGGAGGTGATTATGGAAATAAGTAAGTTTGAGAGGCACAAAAGTAAGCTGACATGGCAAATGATAAAATCAATGCATTATTTGAAGACGGAGAGAACATTAAAGTTAAGCTCAAAGATAAAATGAAATATGAGCTCAAATTTAAGAACAATGGCATATAAAAAATTAGAGCGTCTAAAATTGCTTTACGGGTTACTGCCACAGATACTGAAGGCGAATTAGACCAGCTACTGCAAGCCTTATTTATACTCCAGATGGACGCGGCCATGGGCATGATGACGATGATTGACTAAGGTAATAAATAAGCTCCGGAGTTAACAAAAGGCAGGTCATTAATCTGATCTGCCTTTTTTATTGCATTCCCTACTCTTCACACCAGAAGCCACAATAATAGAAGTTTTTTGAGTGACTTTTCTATTTCCCTGATATCTTTAAGAGTAGCATCTACTCAAAAAAATATATGTGGAAACGATATTAAAGATAGATGGCACAAAAAATGCTCTATTTAACTATCAAACCAATAGGAATCAATTTTTTGACGTATTTCTTAAAAATGAACAAACATATCTAAGGAGGGAGTTATGAAAACAGCTAAAAAGATTCTGCAGCACAATGTAAACAATTTGCGTCAATCCGTCTCTATGAATTATGATTTGTATGACAAGGGAATTAACACCCGGACTCATTTTTTTAAAGCTTTACTGAAATGTTTTAAAGACAGGTTTAAACTCTTTCATTGGCTCCCTTCAAGCTTTCTAATCATTGCCACCTATTTTCTTTTATAGAAAAATAAAAAGATTAAATCCGATAAAAGAATAAAAGGCAGGTCATTAATTTGATCTGCCTTTTATATTGCTTTTTTCATCTTCACACCACACCTATTCTAATTCAATACCACTTGTCTTTTAACCCTTATAGCTATCATCAGCCATTAATCCTCATAGGAGCAGAAGCCGTGAAACTGTTCCAAATTCATTTTACTGCAAAATTTTTTTAACCTAATTTTCCTATTAGGCTTAGATAATTGTAAGTAAAAAATATCGATTAAAATTTCTGCTAATGGGGGGGTAGTCGATATTGCTCCAAAGAAGCGTAAATGGTAGGACAGGAATTTCAATTTTTTATCAATATCGCCATATGCGCCATAGTGGTGCATCCATTCTTTTGCAGAATGTTCAACGCATCTTTCCGATAATTGTCATTGTGTTCCATTGTTTTTCCAAATGACTGTATGAGTTTGATTACAAGGTTCTCGTTAATGCCTTTATGGAATCCTGCCATACCTATGAGTTGCATTTTGACTGCAGAATAGCTAACAACAAGCATCGTATAATCACTAAAGATGTTTTCATAATCAGTATTTGCATATGGAGTTACATGCTTGAAGATATAATTAACAATATAATTTTCCATTATATATTCATTATCTTTTATGAATGGTTCGAAATATCTGCGGTAGGCCAATTTATATTTAGCCGCTATTTCTACCACATTTGAGGCTTTATCGAAATTAACACCTTTTAAAAATTCAGCATAACAGTCGGCATATCTCTGGCTGGAAATGCCATTTGCAATGCGTTTATCAATCAGTTGTTTCAATAAAACCATCTGAAGTGCGATATTATTCGGTAATTGGGCCAGACTTTTTTTAAGGGTCTCATTTTTAAGCATATCTTGAAAACCCGCAATTGTATCCGGAATTTTATCAATCCTCTTTCCCTCCATAATTTTCTGTATTTTTTCATAAAATATTCCTAGGATAATCAGCCTGTCCGCCAGTCTTAACGAACGCCTCTGAACAAGTTCAAAGGTAAACTTTCGGATCTGCCAGAAATACTTTTTCAGCTTTTGTTTTGAATCCGGGTACTGAAGTTCAAGCACTTTATTTAATATTTTTGCACGCTTAAATTCTATTTCCTTCTCTTCAAATTTGATTCCTTCAGGGTTCAGCAGCGCCCGCTTTGCAACTTCAGGACATGACATTTCTCCGGACTCTTCAAGAACATCACCAACTTTATTTATTGCCCGTGGGTATACGGCACATGTGTCGCAAAGATATTCTTCTCCAAATCGCTGTTGCAAAATGCATAATCTATTAGTGGAAAGAAACGGACAGAAACCGGTTGTGGAATCATTTTTTATTTTTGCATATTTCGTGTCATTGGAACCGGACTCCAACCGCTTTATATTTTTATCCAGTTTCTCCTTTATTTCAGCCTTCGAAATCTTTTTATATTTGTTATAAGTTTTTTTATCAATAATAACCTTCCAACTCCGGCAACACACATCCTCACATTCAGAACCTGTGCATTTGAACTCCTTCATGTATTGCGGAAGCCGTACTTTAAAAGTTTGATGATTCGTTAGATTTTGCATTTTTTTACGTTCCTTTTACAGATTATTAGGACATTAAATAAATTTATCCTGATATGTTATCGGCAGATTAAGCCATTTCTTAAGTAAAAACAGCTTGCAACCGACACTTGCGCACTTTGGGTGGGAGATAGACTTGGCTTATTTTCTAATATTCATGATGATTAATGCTTTAGCCATAGCTTTTGCCGCCCATAAGGTTTTTTCCGTCTCAAGAGAGGATTTTATAAGGTTGATTTTCTCACTTGCTATTTTATTTATGCTAATATTTAACAAGCGAACGCAAACCCCGATTTTTGTATTTATGGCACCTTTATACGCGTTCATGATGCACGCCGCTTTGTGTGAGAAACAAAAAATGAATTTTAGAATGATGCGATTTCACTTTGCTTAACAGTCAGTAGGCTGGGGTTTGACAACTTATATTTATTCTGATATCTATCCTTATGATTTGCGTCAAATAGCATGGCAAAATCACGTCAAAATTTTTGGATTTATTCTTATGTATGCCTGGTCCTGGGTACAGGTTATTATGATTCAGAAACCCGGCTATGTCTTCCAGCAGCTTTAGCTGAATGAAGTTAAGCAGGCTATCATCACGGATTAATTGTTTTTGAACCAATTTGTAAAAGGGAAGTATAATGGAGAAGTGGCGTTGCATAGTTTGTGATTACATTTATAATCCTGAGGTAGGTGACATGAATGCCGGTATTTCTCCCGGAACTAAGTTTGAAGACCTTCCTGAAGACTGGGTTTGTCCATTATGTGGAGTACCAAAAAAAGATTTTGAAAAAATGGACTTTGCTTAGAAAACTATTTTAAGAACAAATACAGGGGAAACATTATGCCATTATTTAATTGGTCAGAAAAGTTTATGTTAGGCATCCCAGAAATTGATGAACAACATAAGCAGATTGTAGACCTTATAAATAATCTAAATAATCTAAAGAACAAGACAGTAGAGACGGAGTACCTTGGTAAAATCATAGAAGCTTTGATTTCCTATACAAGGACACACTTAGCCTATGAGGAGAGATTATTAAGACAACATAATTATCCTGAGTTTGCTCCACATAAATCAGAGCATGATAAGTTAGTCAAGGAGGCAACAGATTTACAAACGAAATTTTTTACGGGAGTTACAGACTTATCTACTGACATAGCAATTTTATTAAATGATTGGTTGGCAGAACATATCCTTGTAGTTGATAAAAAGTATGTTCCTTATCTCAAAAATAAAGGGATAGATTAAATGAATAAAATAAAGAAATTTAAGGAGGCAAGTGCGTTGTCCTCTTCTTCTCCAAGCGACTTTTTAATTGATAAAGAAAGGTAGCATAAGACAGATATAACTTGGTCAAGTGAATCCGTAGCACCCATTAATGTGTGATTTCTTCTACTTAAAAGTGGGTTTAGGCACGTTTTGGTAATATCTTCGTGCTTTGTTTCGATTGTTTCTTCGGTAGGTTCTTCTGACAGGGTGTTTCCTCCAATAGAAATATTAGAGGGACATGATATAATGCTGCAACCGGTCATGTGTCCCGTATGCATGGTCGGCCAGAGACTTGTCGGAGTTCCACGCTCTGACATTTCCCGCTTAAAACGATTAGGACTTTAGCTACTTATATTTTTTAAATGCGGCAATATTGTCCATTGCTATATAGAGAACATCACCCTCCCCTTCATCTATTGACACACAGCTTTTTGTTACTTCTTTAATTATTCCACTTGTTGCTTCATGGTGTCCACTTTTACATAATATTCTTATTTTAGTTTCATCCTTCTTAAACCCTTCTAAAATTTTCTTCACTTCTTTGCACCCCCTTTCTTCTTTCGTTTTCCAAAATCTTTCTGAATTAGGTCAACAATATAGTCTTGAATTGTTTTATCTTCGTACACGCAGAGCAACTTTATCTCTTTACGCATACTTTCATTTAATCTAATGTGAATCATTCTGGTTTTTTCCATAAGAATATCTCTATATCAATAGAACAATATATTTTAGTCTGTCAACCCCTGATTGAAAATAATCAAAAATAATTTTCCCTTTTAAACTTCTGTTTAAGTAGCTATTTCTTTATATTTATTCTTTGGGTACAGCATTAATCAGGTGTAAACTTTAAAAGAGGAATTTCTATGAAAAAAACAATAACCAGTATAATTTTCTTAGTTTTTCTTTCTGGCTCTTCATCTGCAATAGATAAAGTAAAAAATAAATTAGAGCAGAACTCTTCAAAAAGCATGGTTTTAATAAAAGGAGGCTGTTTTGAAATGGGAGATCAATTTGGCGCGGGGGAGATTGATGAAAAGCCGGTTCATGGGGTCTGTTTGGATGATTTTTATCTTGGTGAGCATGAAGTGACAGTAGGAGAATTCAGGGAGTTTGTAAATGAAACTGCTTACAAAACCGAAGCTGAAAAGGGAGACGGATGTTTATTCTGGACTGGTAGTCAAATGAAAATGTTCAGTAGCATCTACTGGGATAATCCTGATTTTTCTCAGACAGAGAAACACCCGGTCACATGCATAAGCTGGAACGATGCAACAGCGTATATAAAATGGTTTAACAAAAAGACTCGATTGAGTTACCGTCTTCCTACTGAAGCAGAGTGGGAATATGCCGCACGGGAAGGGGGAAAGAAAATAATGTATGCTGGTTTTTCCAATAAAGAAGATATGTTTCTGCATGCTAATTTTTGTGATGCAAACTGTTCTTTCGCATGGAATACCATAAATCAGAATGATGGGTCTTCATACACAGCGCCGGTAAAATCATACAGAGCCAATAGCCTCGGTTTATATGACATATCTGGCAATGTGTGGGAGTGGGTAGAGGACTGGTATGATAAGGACTATTACAATAAAAGTCCCCGCACTAATATTCCAGGGCCGAAGAGTGGTAAATATAGGGTTCTTCGTGGTGGATCCTGGAGTAGCAGAACTTTGTTTATGCGGGCAACGTTTCGGCCTAAATGGGGTGAGATAGGACTCGATACCGGCTTTCGCTTAGCCCGTGACAAAATGACCGTCCTTTTTGGTAATACCTTTTGAGAGTGAAGGAAGGGAAGTTCTTTTAGTGTAACTTTGCTACGCTCTTTCTTTTGCTATTCCACTGCTCGCCGCAGCCGTTTTTTCCACATAGTTTTAGCTGGCTTTTAATCTTGACCCCATGACTGTTAATCAAGTGGTCATTTACCAGCTAACCATGGATTGCCTTTCTCTATCTTTCCATATATTAGGGCAATACTTCAAACAATAAACACATATTAATACAATAGATTACATATAACACATAAAGTGACACCTCAAGGAAGCACTTTCAAGAATCATGCGCGCCCCCCCCCGATGTTTGTATCATCCTCAGAGTGATGGTTTTTCTATGGCGTCAGTTGGAGTTGACCAATTTGACTACAGTAAAACTTGCCATTTATGTCGTTTCTATAATAAATTATTCCAGCCGTGTCTTAAAAGAAACTTATAACATAGGAGTTGGAAAAACCATGTTGCTGAAATTAAGTGAAAAAATAAAAACTTATAACCTCACACAGCGTATTCTCGGCACTAACCCCAAAAAACGGTTTGTCGCCTTTGTTTTCCTTATACTCGTTGGTTGGATTACCGGCTTTTTGGCTGTACGCAGGGGCATAAGCCTAACGCCAGAGACTTTTAAAAATTATGTGTTGTCCCTGGGATCCATAGGCCCTGTTATTTATACAGCTATATTTATCATTCGGCCTTTTTTTCTAATTCCATCCATTGCCCTCTTCGTTGCCGGTGGTTTAGCCTTTGGACCAATTTTTGGTCCTCTTTACGCATCTCTCGGTGCGGCATTTGGGGGAACCCTCGGATTTTGGGTAGCCCGCCATATGGGACATGAATACGTGATGAGCAGGCTAAAATTAGGGGCAAGGGTTATCGAAAAAGAGCAGTTCAGTTTTTCCCTGGTGTTTTTATTAAGTTTGCTTCCCGTCATGCCGGTAACAGCCATTAATTACGGCGCAGGCCTTTCGAGAATGAAATTTAAAAACTATCTTACAGCCCACGTTCTTGGGCTTACACCCAGGGCTTTCGCCTACGGGTTCTTCGGCAACGCCTTGCTGGAAATCGGATCACCTGAATTCCGGGCTTCGGTTTTAATATTGCTGCTAATGGGTTTTCTCACAGTTTATTTTCGCTTACGTTCCAGACGAACCAGGCTGTCGGGAAAAATAAAACATTAGTAATAACTTATCAAAGGTCTTATTTATTCACCTTTAATAAGCAATTTATTTACTCTTCTGATACCTCATAAAAATCTGGAGCAAAACAAAATAGCTCATCAATGCTGCTACGGTGCCAAGTAGATATTTTAAATTCTGACTACAATTTGACTACAGTGGAGGGCTTTGGAAATTCTCAATCTCCGCAACCCATTGAAAAAAATGATCGGGGCGAGAGGATTTGAACCTCCGACCACTTGACCCCCAGTCAAGCACGCTAGACCAGACTGCGCCACGCCCCGAAAATCTAAACAATTATGCAAAAATTTTCTGCTTTTGCTTCTTAAATATTATTATATAGAAACCGTCTTCTTAATAAAACAATTTATTTATGGTAAGAGGATATATTAAAATATAAACATGCAAATAGATGAAATTGGTGAGTTTGGGCTAATAGAAAAATTGCGTAGGAAAATAGGAAAACGTTCTCATCGTATAAAGCTTGGTCCGGGAGATGATTGCGCTATTGTTGCCGCACCTGATCACGACATGCTTTTCACCACAGACACCCTCATTGAAGATGTCCATTTTGAGCTACCTAACATTTCCCCTCAAATGTTAGGTAAAAAATCTATAGTTGT
The DNA here is from genome assembly GCA_036011265.1 of Nitrospinota bacterium. Classification (GTDB taxonomy): domain Bacteria; phylum Nitrospinota; class Nitrospinia; order CAJXCL01; family CAJXCL01; genus CAJXCL01. The sequence continues at coordinate 13,226 of DASCNB010000236.1, forward strand.
TAATTTAAGCGATATTGCAGCTATGGGAGGTTCCCCTCTTTATATTTTAATTTCTCTCGGGATACCAATTTCCACCAGGGTTGAATTTGTCGAGAAATTATATGCTGGCTTTGAAAGCATGGCAAAAAAATATAATTGCAATATTATAGGTGGAGATATCTCGAAATCTGTCAATGGTTTGATTATCAGCATTACTGTTGTTGGTGAGGTCAAAAAAAATACCTTGATTCGAAGATCTGGAGCCAGGGATAAGGATAAAATTTTTGTGACAGGAACTTTAGGAAGTTCTGCCGCTGGTTTGGAAATTTTAAAAAGATCTAATCCTGTAAAAAAAAATAAGATAACAGAATACCATCTCAGTCCAAAACCCCGTTTGGATGAAGGGCAAATTTTAGCTGAAAAGATAGGTGTATCGGCCATGATCGATCTCAGTGACGGGTTGGCATCCGACCTTAAACGGATATGCGAAGAAAGTAAATGCGGAGCAAGGATTTATCTCGACAAAATACCTCTTTCTTACGCTTTAAGGAAATTTAATAAATCCATAAATAAAAATATACTTGATTATGCTCTTTTTGGAGGGGAGGACTATGAACTCCTCTTCACTATTAAGCAAAAGAAAGTTCCACAGCTTCAAAAACAATGGAAGAAAATGAAAATCCCTATAACAAATATCGGCGAGATATTGAACAAAAAACACGGGATCATTCTGGTTTCTCCTGATGGAAAAGAAAAACCCCTATCCCAAACGGGATATGACCATTTTAAAAATAATTGATAATTTTTATTTTTTTAATGTATAATATTCTAGTTCCATGATTTCTCGCAAAGCTATCAAAATCAGGTTTCACAAAATCTTATCAATCGATGAATCCCCTCACCCTAGTTCACTTGCTTTTGCTATTGGGACTTTCATCCCTTTCTCTCATACCATTGCTCTTCATGCAGTTTCTGTTATTGCGGCAACCCGGTCGTTTAAATTGAGCTATTTTGTTGTGTACCGGATACTGGTAAAATATTGAAGGAATAAATAAATTGCAAAGTGCAGATTTTGGATTCCAAATTGGGAAACTTAGTTATTGTAGTAAACCAATAGGGAATAATTTATTAACCTGTTGAGGAGGATTTACACTTTTTGGATGAATCGTTAATAATTCGATTTGTTCTGTTGGTTATTTTACTTATCTGCTCAGCTTTTTTTTCTGGGTGTGAGGCCGCTTTTTTCTCTCTTAATCGGATTACTATTGACAATTTCAAAGAGAGTAAAAAATATTCCCGACAGTTGGTTGCCTTGTTGCTCGAAGACCCCAAAAAGTTGATGGTAACTATTTATATTGGGAATGAGCTGGTAAATGTTGGAGTTGCCGCTCTTATTACTTCTCTTTCCATCAGTTTTTTTGGAAATAAAGGGATTGCCCTGGCAATTGGATTCGGCACGTTCCTTTTACTCTTTTTGGGTGAAATCACTCCCAAAACATTCACTATCAGACATTCCGAAAAGTTTTCTCTCTTTGCTTCCCGACAGTTAAAGTTTTTTTATACTTTGGTTTATCCATTACAGTGGATGATAACCCGGATAACCAAGACTGTGGTCACTCTTATGGGAAGCCAGGCAACCAAAAACAACCCTATCATTACAGAAGAAGAATTTCATACACTTGTATCTGTAGGGGAAAACGAGGGAGTTCTGGAATCGGATGAAAAAGAAATGATCCATAATGTAATCCGGTTTGGCGAAACAACCGCGGAAGAGGTGATGACTCCACGGGTGGATGTCTTTTCCTTAAATGCTGATGATGACCTGGAAACTGCTTTCCAAAAAATTAAAGAGAATTTTTTTTCGCGGATTCCTGTTTATGAAAAAAGTGCTGATAATATCATAGGCATTCTTTACATAAAAGACCTGCAGCGGTACAACCGCAAGCAAAAATCCGGAGTAAAACTGAGAGGACTTCTTCATTCTCCTTTTTTTGTTCCAAGTTCAAAAAAAATGCATGAACTTCTAAAAGAATTTAAAGATAACAAAAAACATATAGCAATGGTACTCGACGAATATGGAGCCCTGGCTGGAGTTGTCACTCTAGAAGACGTACTTGAAGAATTAGTCGGTGACATAAAAAGTGAAACGAGAAAAGATGATTCTCTTATTATCAAGAAAAATAATTTAAAGTATTCTTTATCGTCCATGCTAAAAGTAGAGGAATTTAACAAGGAGTTTAAGGCGTCTTTGCCTGAAAACGAATTTGATAGTATTGGAGGATTTGTTTTCGGGTTGTTTGGCAGGATTCCCCAGTTAAGTGAATCTGTTACACATGAAAATTTTAAGTTTACAGTGGAGAAAATAAAAGGACCTCGTATTTTAAAAATAATTATGGAGAAAAAGATAGACGCTGATAAAAATCTGGAGTTAAATAAAAAATCTTACAATTTATTGTCTTAATACCATGGAATTTACTGCTGTTATTATAATAGTTATATTTTGTTTATTGCTGGAAGGCTTTTTTTCAGGTTCTGAATTAGCCTTGATTTCAGTTAATAGATTAAAACTCAAGCACCTGTCAGAATCAGGATCTAAAGCAGCTAGAAGTGTAGAAGAATTGCTAGACAAACCGGAGAGAATATTTGGAGCCACTTCAATTGGAACAAACTTTGCCGTGGTTACCAGTACTGCTGTTGTGACGGCTTACCTGGTAGAGTTGTTTGGAGAGCGGGGAGATATTTATGCCACCATTATCATGTTCCCAATAATACTCCTGTTGGGCGAAATCATACCGAAGGCTATCTTTCAAGAAAAGGCGGACAGTATTGCTACAGTAATTATCCGGCCGCTCCAAATTGCGTTAAAAATATTCTATCCTATTGTTGAAATTACATCAAAAATGACTAACTACACTCTGGACCTATCAACACCTACACAAGGATTTAAAAAACATTTTATTACCCGCGAGGAACTACGTGCTCTATCAATGCCGGGAAAAGGCCAGTCAGAACTGGATTCTGATGATAAAAAAATCATTCAAAAGATATTTGACTTCAGGGATACAACTGCGGGTGAATGCATGGTCCCTTTGATTAATTTGATTGCAATTGATGAAGCTTCCTCTGCTCGTTTCACTATCCGAAAAGCCCGAGAAAGCGCATTCTCTCGCTTCCCCGTATTTAAGGATCGAATTTTTAACATTACAGGTATTCTTCATACCTTCGATCTTTTAAATCTACCTGAAGACGAATATGGGATACAAAGCATAATCCGGCCGGTCTATTATGTTCACGAGAGCAAAAGAATAGACGACCTGTTAGAAGAATTGCAAAAAAAGAGGAACCATATTGCAGTTGTTGTGGATGAATACGGCGCAGCAATAGGCATAATAACCATAGAAGACATTTTGGAGGAACTCGTAGGCGAGATTCAAGACGAGTTCGATAAAACTTCCCATTCTTATGTTGAAAAAAGAGATGATTGTTATGAAATAAAAGGAACAATGGAAATCGATGCGATAAAAGAAAATATTGGAATTGCGTTTCCATCAGGTGACTATGAGACTGCTGCTGGTTTTGTAATTCATAAAATGGGGAAAATTCCAAAAAACGGAGATGTATTAATATTAGAAGATTATCAGATTACTATTAAAAAAGCTGACCCGAGGAAAATTATCCTCCTTGAACTGAGAAAAATTTAATTACCCGTTGGCTCATGAAAATAGCAATTGTTATTCCCGCCTTTAATGA
>DASCNB010000237.1:0-15760 GCA_036011265.1 Nitrospinota bacterium
CTCCTGCGATAAACAAAAAAATGGATATAGCCAGAAGAAGTATTTGTAATATTAATAAATATCCTTCCCATTGAAAAATTAAACTTCCCTCTATCGAGTCTCCAAAAGAAATAACAGGAATTATTGTTACGATGGCAACCAAATTATAAATAAGCCGGTAAAAACGGAAGTAAGTGCCAAGACGGAGTTTTAGGTATTCTGTAACTTTCAGGCATATCATTCCACTATGAATAGCACACCACAATATCCAGAACAATCCGAGTAAAAAATAATCCATTGTTTTTAGTTCGTTTAAATTAAGACTGTCTGCATTTTATAGTATTAATTATATTGCTGCTATCTGAAAAGGTTTTAAAAATCCCACCCTTTTTTATTTCACGCCTAACAACTGTCCCCCGACCCCTGATCTACAGAGTGTCTAAAATCCCCTCTTGAGAGGGGTGTCACTCTGTGGCGGGGTGTGTAATGCTGCTCCCTGTCCCAGCTCCCTAACCACAGAACAATTCTTCTTGACTTTAAAATTTTTTCTGGTTTATCATATGTAATATAAGATTAATTTATTAATCTTCATTTATAATTTTTTAGGAGGATATAGGCTATGAAGAAAATGACAATTGCTTTTGCGATCTCTTTATTTGTTTTATCCTTATCAACGAATGTATTTGCAGGAGGCGCTGGAGGTGGCAGCTGTCCATCTAAGGGCGGACATGACCAAATAAAAGCAATGGATCACTTTAACAAAGATTATGCAAAATTTGTTAATCTTTTCCTGACAGATGGAAATATAACTAAGTCCGAGCGTGAAGTCTTAAACCAAGAGCAGAAAACCTTGAATTTGACAAAGGAAGAAGCGGACGAAATTGAAAAAAAAATGAGCGCTTCATTGCTCCAGAAAAAAAATAACGAGCCTTTAAAAATTGAGGCTACTTTAGTAAGTCTGCCTGCGACACAAACTAAATAGCAGGTTCTGCATATATTCATTATAAACTCCATAACTAACCCTTTTAGGCGCGTTTTCTGCGCTTAGCATCCTGTCCTTGCATAATAAGTACTCATTCACCGATGATTAAAAATAATAAAAGAACCAAAAAACCAGATTTATTCCCCCTTGCCCAATTGGTGGACGGGAAAGGTGGTTTAAGATTAATCCTTTCTCATTTAAGAATACCATTGATTTGACTAATTGATTGGATGCATTCTTTATAAAAAGGAGGTATATGCTATGAAGAAACTATCCATATTATTTGCCATTTTTGCTTTAGGGTTTATTTTAGTGAGCTGTGGTGAGAAGTCTAAGGATAAGAAAGGTACTGATAAAAGCACGGCTAAAAGTTCAGCTTCGCAAATGGGTCTTAAAGCACCTGCAGATGCAGCAAATAAAGAGGCTGCTAGCAAAAATGATGAAGGAATGTCTCATTTAGTTCAAAGACACTGGGATACAGCAGCAGGTTTTTTTAAGGAGGCAATTGAAGCTGATCCTAATCTTGCAGAAGCTCATTTTAATTTAGCATTGTCCTTGCATAAGACGGGCAAACATGGCGATGCTTCAAAACACTTCAAAAAAGCCAAAGAGCTTGCTTCAGGCAATTCTAAAATTGTAGACAATAAGATTTTAAAAGACCATGTAAAATAATTTTACTTAGCATCAAGTGTAGAGGAAAATGTCTAAATTTACGAGAGAAGAGATATTAGATAAAATAATTCAAAATGAGAATCTCAATGGAGCCGATCTCAGGAAAGCCGATCTCAGCGGAGTCAATCTTAGCGGCGCCAATCTCGGCGGAGCCAATCTCAACAGCGCCAATCTCGGCGGAGCTAATCTAAGCGAAGCTAATCTCAGCGGAACCTATCTTATCGAAGCCGATCTCAGCGGAGCCTATCTCTGCGGTGCCGATCTTAGCAGAGCCTATCTCAGCGAAGCCGTTCTGGAGAAAGCCGATTTTAGCGAAGTTGATCTCAGCGAAGTCAATTTCAGCAAAGCCGGTTTTAGCGAAGCCGATCTTTTTCAATCCTATTGTACCGAAAGCGGGTTCAGCGGAACCGAAACGAGCTGATTAATTCAAGGTTCGGTTGGTAGAGAAGCATCAGTCAGAAATCAGGGGACAGATGGTAATTAACAGTGGTCAATTAGCAGACACTCCTCTACGAGCTTTATGTCATCAATCGATAGATAGGTGCAGTTTTATAGCCTTTTCTACTTTCAGAAGTGTATTTTCATGTTTCCTCTTCCGCTGTATAAAGTAGTTCCCAAAAATCATCATTTATTTTTTTCTTTACTATTCAAGAGCCACGTCTTAAAAGTACAAAAAAATAATTACTCCGGTTTGGAAATAATAGTTGCACATTAATTTTCAAAATAGCTATACTCGTGGCCATAACTTTAAGCATGATGAAAATAAGTATTCATTCTTTATTTATTCGGGAAAAGGATATTGCTTTTAAAAAGAATTATTACTTTTTGTGTTTTTTCAATGTGCTATTTATTAATTTCGATAGCACAGGCTGATGTTCTTGATCCCTACCATAATATCAATGCACCTCCTGGAGCTTTAGCTGTAGTTTCTTACTTAAATTATGAAGATTTACCTAAGGCAGTTTCAAAAGGAGGAGATGAGACTACCATCAATCTAAGAGCAAGTGCGTTGCTCATAAGACCCATCTATTTTTTTCCAGAAAAACTTGCCGATAAATTTTCCTGGGGTGCAAATGCCATTTTCTCTTTTGCTCACGTTAGCATGGACTCAGAGAAAAATAGCAGTGGCTTAGGCGACATTATGGCCGGTCCATTTATTTACTTTTATGAGAACGAAAAAGACAACGTTTATTTATCCTTTTGGGAGTTTGTACAAATGCCAACTGGTCAATATGACAAGGATCGAGAAACTAGTCTTGGAAATGATGCTTGGTGGTTTGCGCATATGTTTGGATTAGGATGGTATCCATCTAAGTTGGGTCTTGATGCAAACTTTACGTACTGGCAGAAAGGAGAGTCAAATGAAACTAATTATGATTATCCTGATGCATTTGAAACAGAAGCGGTTTTACATTATGGAATAACTGAAAAATTTAGGGTTGGCGTTCAAGGCGCTGCATGGTGGGATCTTCAAAATGCAAAAGAAGATGGAATTGATGTCCCTGATACAAAAGGAATTAATTTTAAAACAGGATTTAACCTTGGATATAATCTTCAGGAAAACCTTATCTTGAATCTCAGGCATATGATTGACGTGAAATCTGAGAATTGGGCTAAAGGAACGTGGACTTATTTAAGATTTTATTATGTATTTTAAAAAAAAAGGATTGTTTTATGGCTGAGGAAAGCAGATTAGAATTTCCTTTTCCTCATTATCCTTTATGGTAAACCCAGCCTTGTTAACCACTCTTACAACATTCTCTTCAAGATCAATATCATTTTCTTCGCAAAAAACAATTTCTGATTTTCTGAGTCCATCATAATATCCAAGAGCTAGTACAGATAGAAGTTTTGGCATAATTTATTTAGCTGTCTTAATCAGTTTTTTTATTTCTTTAAGTTTTAAAAACCTGAACAGCTTTTTTTACCTGGTTTTGTAAGATCAATATCATAAAAGGGATTGTTTTTTAATTATGCTAAATATAAAAATAGCAAGGAGAGCGTTTTGATACCTTTTTAGAGTAGAATCTTTCCTGATAAGTGCTATTTTAGTGTCATTGGAGGCAGGGTAGGGCTCAGCCAGTAATTCAAAATATTTTTGTAATATGGAACTACTTACATCCTCAATAAAGCATATTTTTTTAATTTGCAGAACTTGAGAAATTGTTCAGCTCTTGTTTATCAAACGTAACTCATTTTTCTGAATAACCGTTTTTCTTTCTTTTATTAAAGTAAGTTTCAAAAACATCATTGATTTTTTTCTTTACGTGAAGTATATTGTAAAACCTTGAATCATGATTGCGGGAGTAACTCAGTGGTAGAGTGCAACCTTGCCAAGGTTGAAGTCGCGGGTCCGAATCCCGTCTCCCGCTCCATCTTCTTATCCAACCAGTTTTTTTTCACCGTACTCCAAGAGCACTTCCTTCGGGCGCAAGAACGCAGAGAGTGGCAGGGCCACAACCACAATACAGATTTGCAGTACAGAGAATTAAAGTTTCTTGCGGTGAGAGAATAAATAGTTGATGCTGGTTAAGTTTTCACCATTTAAGATATTTTTTCGCCCAGTGGTTAATTAATAAAGCTGCGGCTTGTGCCGGTGGACTGGCCCTGGTTCCTTTCAGTTCGTTCATATGGAGACAAACTAGAATAATTGATTTTTTTGGGTTCTTTTTATCTTTTGCGAAACCTGCGAACCACTGATAATGACCGTCAAGACCCTCTTTTGTGCCTGTTTTTCCTCCGATTTGAAGTCTTTGGCGATTATATGGGAACAAAATTCTTGGATTTTTGAAAACGCTGCGTGCGGAACCTTTTTTAATGGTGGCTTCAAACATCCGGTTGAGTCCATAATAGGTATTTTCTGTCAATTCAGGTAAAGGAAGACCAATAGATGTCTTTGGGGCATAGTCAGTCCCAACAACTGGAGACCATGGAATTTCCGGGGCTTTTCGCTCCAATACAGAGCGAACAATAGCCGCTGCCAGCAATGGAGAAATGGTAATATCTGTTGTGAATCCACTGGCAGCCTCCGCAACACCAAAGCCTCGATCAGGTGGATTAAAGTTGCTTCGAGCAGGAATTCCATCAGCATAGTCGCGGTTAAAACCAAGTTTTTCTGCTGTCTTCCTCAACATGTTACCGCCAAGGTTAAGTCCAACAATTCCCATCGGTGGATTCATAGACGAGGCAAAGGCTTTTTCCAAGCTAATTTGTCGCCCATTATAATTTTTTGATACCTTTAATTGACGACGATATAGCGTCACACTTCTTCCAATATAAGGAATAAGCGTGTGGTTTGAATAACGACGAGATTCCAGCGCTGCTGCGGCAGTCACTATCTTGACAAGGCTTGCGGCAGGAAAGGAACTATTCGGTAGATAGGTCGGCTCAGGGGAATCTTTGAATTTATTCTGTTGTCCCCAGGCCAGAATGCGGCCGGTGCTACCATCTACCATTAGATAAAACGCCCGAAATGGTTTCTGTGAGCTAAGAACATTTAGAAGATGTTCTCCTAAAACCTGGTCCGGCTGTCTTGACAATAGTTTAACATTAGATATCTCTTTTAAAGGTTGTCTTGCAGAAATTTCAGGCTTTTTAACCTCAACTTCTGTTTGTAAATTGAATTCGCCTCTCTTCTGAATCTGCACGGGATTCACAGGATGGTTTAACTCAGTTTCAGAAGTATCAGAAAAATAATTGTAGAGAATATAGATAAAAGCAAAAACCAGGATAATACGGATAAGTGGAAAACGACGAGGCCTCGGAGGATATTTTAGTTTTGAAAGGTTGTAGTCGGGTGGCAGCACAAATTATTATATACAGAGAAAAGAGTTAACGTTATTACGTTGATATCTTTTTACCTGAGATTTTCAAATCTGTCAACTGACAAAATAGAAATTAAAAAATAAATAGGCAATGGGATATGACATTCAATTGTGCTAACTTCTTTTTCTAAAACATTTAGTCCTCCTGCATTATAGTATAAAATTATTAAAGATTTTCTTAAGAGTGCTTTTAACTCTTCTTTTTCAGGTAGAACAACATTCATAAAAAATCCCCTTTACAACTCATTTCAACCCTGCTATTTTACTGCCAATATCACCAAAAGTTATTTTTTTATGGCTATGAGAAAAAAATAAATCCTCACCACTAGCTGATTATATCTGGCAAGCAGTAAATGTAAAATATAGAATCCGATCTGAAGCAGCTGAGGCAATCGGCATTGATAAATCACTTCTGTCAAGAATCTGTTCCGGTCAAAGAGTAGGTGTAAGTGATAAAATTATAGAAACGCTTTGTGGCGAACCTGGCCTTGATAAAAAAAATAAATAAGGATTTTCAATATATTAAATCTGACAACCATTCTTTGAAAGGAGGAAGAAATGTTTGATATTGATTCATTACTTTTACTTGCTTATAAATATGGACCATTCTTTTTTGCAGTATGGTTTAACGGATTTATTACGCAAAGAGCGTCCAGAATATATAACAACGCAACAACTCCTGGTCACATAAAAACGTATAAATGGCATTTTATCGCTACCACGACATTTGGAGCGCTTTTAGTAGTGGCAGCTATAACTTGGTGGATGAAAAATCCTACGAATGTGTATGTTTTTGAGGGAGAAATTAAGAGTCTTAATGAATATGAGAAAGTAACTTCTGATAGTTTGTTTTTTAAACCAAATTTATTGGAGAAACTTGACGAAGAAGCACCTCAAATACGCCATATGGGATTCGTAGCTTTAAAAAATAGGCCGTTTAAGGAAAATGATCAGTTTGACATTTATTTTAGGAAAGGCAGTGGCACAAGAGAAGAAATGTCAATTAATTATACCAAAGAACTAAAATCAAAATTTAAAATAGAGTGGGATTCATCTCTTGGGAAAAACATAATTAAAAATTCATCTGCTAAATTGGCAGCTTTTTCTCTTTTATCCAGTAATGCATATGCTGAAACAATACCCTCAGTAATAAGTGAAGAACGGAAGATAAAGTTGGATAAACCGGCAATTTCATTAACCAGAGGAAGCATGAAAATGGTTCCTATACTACAGCAAGAGAGAACTGATATCGGAACAAAGATAGCAGCTCTTGACAAACTAAACTCATTAAAAAAAGAAGAGATTGATGATTTTATTAATTACTCTACACCCAAAGAACCCTTCGCGCTAACTCTTTTAGATTTAACGAGACATTCTGATCCCGAGCTTTCTTTTAAAGCAACAAAACTTACCAGAAAATTTTTCAATATGAATTCTTATGCTATTCAGGGTCTTATGTCTGATGAAAGTGATTATCGTGAAAATACTGTAAAAGTATTGTATAGGATCGAACTGCAGCGTGCTCAGTCAATTATGAAAGCTTTACCTGATGAATTTAATGAACCATGGATAAAGAATATAAAAAAAGATATGAAGTCAGGTTTAAAATCAAAAGTTTTAGTCCCAACTGGATCGGCTCAAGGCGATAGATATTATGTTCAGGCGACCTGGGGAAAAGGGCAGAAGGATGTTATCGATTGCTTAACTAAACTTTTTAATTCATCTCTCATATCAAACCGAACACTAAAAGAAGAAGAATTGTTGATGAAAAAAAGGTCTAAACGCTGGGTATACTGGTATTCAAAAGATTGGTCATTAGATATGTATGATCAAATAAATAAATGTGGTGGAAAAGCTTCATTTGTAAGTGGGCAAAGTAAAAAGTAAAAGAGCGTAAATAAAGGTCAATGCTTATTATGTTGGGCTGAATATGAGTATGTTTTGTATTTGAATCCACAAAAATATTATTTAAGGAGTTAAATTGTCATTTCAAGATACTATCATTGCTGGTCTCATAGTTGCTGTAGTTGGATGGATTATCACCACTAAATTAGCAGATGGAATACCTAAATTATCAGATGTGATACATAAACGGATAGCTAAAATAACTCTGGATTTTTCTAAGGGATTTCCGAGTGAAGGAATGGAATTATGGGTTCGCTTTATTAGAGAAGGCAAGGACAATCCCAATAGAGTAGAAAATGAAAAACCTAAAATCAAAGACAAAAAGGTTAAACTTATAACTGGAGAAGATGTTGGTATAGTTAAATTTTTATACAACAAAAGAATAGGTTTTCAATATAAATGTTATGTGGATTTTGAGAACGGTTTGCATGAAAAAGTAAAACGTTTACTAACTGATAATAATTACAAACAAATCTCAAGAGATGGGGAAAACCTGAATAGACTATGGTTCTTAATACCTGATAAGCCGACATGTAAGACATCTGGTGGATATATTGATAATTATTTTCATTCTGGTAGAAAGTAAATTTAAGTAACTCCCTGTATCTTTAACCTTAAAAAAGGAGGGAAAAATGGCAAAACGTATTATCATTTGTTGTGATGGTACTTGGAACACGCCTGAGAAAAAAGATGTAACTAATATTGTGAAATTCGCAAGAGCAATTAAGCCAGCTGATTCTGATGGGAAAGAGCAAGTTGTTTTCTATGATTGGGGGGTTGGAACAGACGGAGGGGCTGACAAAATCAAAGGTGGTGCATTTGGTGCTGGCATTGATAAAAACATTCAGGATGCTTATAGATTCCTTGTCCATAACTATGCAAAAGGAGATGAGGTTTATGTTTTTGGTTTCAGCAGAGGAGCATATACAGCAAGAAGTTTAATTGGCCTAATTCGAAACTGTTGGTTACTAAAAAAATCCAATGCAGACCTGATACCTGAAGCTTATGAAGTTTATCGATCAAAATCAAAGGTCGACGCTAATAAAACAAAAAATTTTAGATCAACAAATGCAAGAAAAATTAAAATAAAATTTTTGGGTGTTTGGGACACTGTTGGAGCATTGGGAATACCGTTAGGTATTTTCGGGAAACGCAATGAAAGAAAATATAGCTTTCACGATACTACAATCACCAGTATTGTAAATAATGCCTATCATGCGCTTGCAATAAACGAAAAACGAAAACCATTTAAACCAACTATTTGGAAAACAAAACTTAAGCGAAAAAACACAGAACAAGTCTGGTTTTTTGGTGTTCACTGTGATGTTGGCGGAGGATACAAAGAGGCGCGTTTATCTGATTATGCTCTAAAGTGGATGGCTGATAAAGCAAAGGCGTGTGATTTAGTGTTTAATGATTCTTATCTGAAAAAGATTAAAGATAAAAATGATATCCGTCTACATAATTCTTTTACCGTGCCTTATTATGCTCTTGGAAAGCATATAAGGCAAATTGGTGCCAACAATTCTGATGAATCATTACATCCATCTGTAAAAAAGTTATATAAAAATAGTAAAAAATTTCGACCTGAGAACCTTATTAAATATCTATCATAAAAATGATTAACAATTTAAATTTTATTAATGAAAGGAGCCTATTATGACTAAAGCAGAACTAGTTACGGCTGTTCAAAAAGGATGTGGTTGTGATTTAAGCAAAAGAGCTATTGAAAGTCTTATTAATTGCACTTTTGAAAATATTGCAAAAGCTGTAAGAAAGGATAAAAGGTTTTCATATCCTGAATTCGGCACTTTTACAGTAAGAAAAAGAAAGGCGCGCACTGGAAGAAATCCTCAAACAGGTGCAAAACTTAATATTAAGGCGAGTAAGTCTGTTGGGTTTAAGCCTGCACCAAGTTTAAAAAGTTCATTATAAACAAATTAATAAAAGGGTTGGCGAAGGGGTTAAAGAGTATTGTTTAAAAGATGAAATATATTTTCTGAAAATAAATTGTTTGCTAACAATTAAATGTAAGAAGGCTTTTAATTGTTGAGGTAATTACCCTTTGTTTACCTCAGGATTCCCGCTAAACCCTTGCGGGAATGACAACCATGGTTCTAAGTTCCTCAATTTTTTAAGATTTTGTAAAACTTTGTTAAGCCTTGCATAAGGCGTTGTACTTTGCATAAGCCGCTGTATAAAAACAAAGCTAAACAGCAGGGCTAATAAAGACAAAAACTAAACAGCGCCTAAAAAAACACGGTTCTGCAAGTTAGTAGCGGGGAGAGCAGAAAGGTTTAAAGCTTCAGGATGGTTTTTTTCATGGAATGGACAAGCTGTCTTATCTGGTTTGAAGTGTTTCTGGTTTGAAGTCCTTTTTCAATTATTTTTACGATGGCACTGCCTACTATTGCCCCGTCAGATATTTTAGCGGAAAAAGCCGCTTGTTTGGGGTTTGAAATGCCAAATCCTATGGCAACCGGCTTTGATGATGTTCGCTTTATTTTAAAAATTTTTTCTTTTAAATCTTGAGCCATTTTTTCTCTCGTCCCCGTCACACCGGTTAATGAAACATAATATATAAACCCGCTGCTCATCTCCGATACTATTTTTATCCGTTCTTTAGTGCTTGTTGGGGCAAGCAAAAAAATCACATCAAGTTCATTCGTCTTTGCTAAATTGGACAAAGATGTTGCTTCCTCCGGTGGCAGGTCTGGAATGATCACACCATCCACTCCCGCATTGATGGAATCTTTTACAAACTCCTCTTCGCCATATCTAAAAATAGGGTTATAACTACTCATTAATACAATGGGAACAGAGCAGGTTCTTTTCACAAGGCAAATCATTTTAATGATTTTTTTCAGGGTTGTGCCGGATTTAAGAGATCTCAAAGCGGATTTCTGTATTACAGGCCCATCGGCTAAAGGATCTGAAAAGGGGACTCCAAGTTCGATAATGTCAGCGCCTCCTTCTTCAAGGGCGTGGATATGGTGAACCGTTGAATCAATATCAGGGTCACCTGCTGTAATAAATGTAATTAAAGCTTTTTGTTTCTTTCGTTTCAATTCCTGAAATGTTTTTTCAATTCTGTTCATAAAAATAGATCGCTGATCACACAGCACGGCAGGTTGCCGCAACCAGAATTTTTACCACGAAGCTCACGAAAGACACGAAGAATTTTCATTGTTACAATCTTACAGGTTTTAGAGTTCTTATTTAGCTTCGCAGATTCGCCCAAAAAAGAGTACCTACGAAAACTTGAATTCAGTTTTCATGGCAATAAATTCTTTTTTAATTAAAATTAAAAACCATATATGCTTTATACAAGTTACAAAGGATAAAAAATAAAAAATTAATAAATTAATATTTAAAAAAATTTCTTTCGCGATCTTCGTGTTCTTCGTGGTTATAAGTCAATTATTTCTTTTTTCTTAAAATATCTGAAACCTGTTGAACGTCCTTATCGCCTCTGCCGGAAAGACAAATAACTAATATCTGACTTTTCTTCATGGAAGGCGCGATTTTTGACGCATAAGCAATGGCATGAGCGCATTCCAATGCCGGTATGATTCCCTCTTCTTTAGAAAATATCTGAAACCATTTTAATGCCTCTTTGTCGGTAATTGTTACATACTTTGCCCGTTTAATATCCCTGTAGTAACTATGCTCGGGACCCACGCCGGGGTAATCTAATCCGGCGGAAATAGAGTGGGCGGGAGAAACCTGTCCGTCATGATTATGCAGCAGATAGCTCATGCTGCCGTGCAAGACTCCCGGAGTGCCGGCTGTCAATGAAGCGCCGTGCTTGCCGGTTTTTAAACCGTATCCCGCGGCTTCCACCCCGATAAATTTAACATTTTTATCTTTAAAAAATGGATGAAAAATTCCCAGCGAATTACTTCCGCCGCCGACACACGCGACAATAACATCGGGCAATTTTTTTTCGATCTGCAAAAGTTGTTTTTTTGTTTCTTTACCTATTATCGATTGGAAATCCCGCACAATCATAGGGAAGGGATGAGGTCCTACCACAGAGCCGATAATATAATGAGTGTCCCTGACAGTCGTTATCCAGTTTCGGAGTGCCTCGGAAGTGGCATCTTTTAATGTTCTGGTGCCGGCAGAAACAGGGGTTACTTTTGCTCCAAGCAATTTCATCCTGAACACATTTAAAGCCTGGCGCTCAATATCTTCATCGCCCATGAACACTTCGCATTCCAGCCCAAAGAGAGCTGCTGCGGTTGCTGTTGCAACGCCGTGCTGACCGGCGCCGGTTTCCGCAATAACCCTCTTTTTCCCCATTCTTTTCGTTAGCAAAGCCTGGCCGATAGTGTTATTGATTTTATGAGCGCCTGTATGGTTCAGGTCTTCGCGTTTCAGATATATTTTCGCGCCATCTAATCTTTTTGTCAGCTTTTCAGCGAAAAAGAGAGGTGAAGGTCTACCGACATATTCTTTTAAATAGTATTGGAACTCTTTTTTAAACCGGGGATCTTTTTTAGCAGAGCTATACACTTTTTCAAGTTCCAACAAAGCAGGCATGAGTGTTTCGATAACATACCGCCCCCCGAATTTTTCAAAATGTCCTGTTTTGTCAGGTTTCATAAAAAAACACTCAGCTTTCAGCGATCAGCCTTCAGCAACGACTTACAAACTAAATTATCCGATAGCTTTAGATCTGATAATAAATTCTTTAACCTTATTGTTATCTTTGATACCCGGTTTTTTTTCTACACCGCTGCTGACATCCACTCCGTAGGGAACTACTTTTTTAACTGCCTCTTCAACATTATCCGGTGTTAAGCCGCCTGCCAGAATAATTTTTCCATATTGTTTAGCTTTCTCCGCCAGCTTCCAGTCAAAAGTTAATCCACTTCCTCCAAAACTATTTTTGTCAAAACTATCCAACAAAAAAGCGTCGACATCGTATTTTTTAAGACCTTCAATTGATCTATCATTTTTTACTCTTATCGCTTTAATGAGTTTACCCTCAACCAAATTGCAATATGATGGAGATTCGTCTCCATGTAGCTGAACAACAGTAATACCTGTCAGCAAAGCCATATCCCTGATGTCATTGAAATCTTTATTTACAAAGACTCCCACAGTTGTGACAAAAGGGGGTAGGGCGGCAATGATTGTTTTCGCGTTATCCGGTGCAATATAACGAGGGCTTTTTTCATAGAAAATGAAACCCAGGGCATCGGCTCCGCACTCAACAGCATATAACGCGTCTTCTTTATTTGTAATACCACAGATTTTTACTTTAATCATTTATATTTTTTTGACGCGGATGATTCAGCTCGGTCTTCGTCCGCAACCAATTATAACCCCCTGTATCCCCCTTTGCTAAGGGGGATACAGGGGTAAGTATTCCCCTCTATCAAGAGGGGTGTCCCTCCGGGACGGGGTGTGTAAAAAAACGTTGCTAAAAAAAACAATCTTACAAGTTTGCAGTGCAGATTAAAAATCCAGTTTATCCTGTTATCCGGTCTAAGAAGCTGATCCAATCAATTCTTTCAGTTTCTTGCCGATATCCTTTTCTTTCATCAGTGCTTCGCCGATGAGAAAGGCGTTAACACCGTTTTTCTGCAATTCCAGGATATCATCGTGACTGTTTATACCGCTTTCACTTACTATTACCTTGTTTTCCGGGATTTCCTTAGCCATATCCAATGTGGTTTTTAAAGATACCTCAAAAGTTTGGAGGTCTCTGTTATTTATTCCAATTATTTCAGCTTCACAATACATTGCTTTTTCCAGGTCTTTGAATGAATGTACTTCAACCAGATTTTCCAATCCTATTTCTTTGCTCAACTCCATATATTCTGTTAATTGGTTTTTGTCAAGAACAGCCGCGATTAAAAGAACCGCATCAGCGCCAAAGACTTTGGCTTCGTAAAGCTGATACTCATCGAGGATAAAATCTTTTCTTAATAAAGGCAGTGAAACGTTTTTTCTGATTTGATTTAAGTACTCAATGTCGCCCTGGAAATATTTTTTATCAGTAAGAACAGAAATTGCAACGGCTGCATTATCCTGATAGATTTTCGCGATTTCAACAGGATTAAAATCTTCACGGATAATCCCCTTTGAGGGAGAAGCCTTTTTTATTTCCGCGATTATATTAATGGAGTCATTCTCGAGAGACTTCTTGAATCCCCTGTTATTCCCGGCATCTCCAATTCTTTTTCTGATTTCTTTAAGCGAGGCAGAGCTTTTAGAGTGCTTGAGTTCTTTTCTTTTTTCTTCAATTATTTTATTTAGAATCATTCATATACTCATTCTTATATCTTATATAATTTTGCGCGTGTTCAAGAAGGGATGCGCGTTCCTGTCCGGTCAGTTCCCTTACCGGTTTTGCGGGCACCCCCATTGCCATCCAGCCGGATGGGATCTCTTTCCCTTCTGTTACAAGGGCTCCGGCAGCTACAATAGAGTCTGATTCCACCACAGCACCGTCTAATATGATAGCTCCCATGCCTATAAGCACCCGGGATTTTATAGTGCAGCCGTGAATGGTAACAGAATGCCCCACGGTAATGTCATCTTCGAGAATTGTTGGATGGGTATCGTGTGTTACGTGAATGACAGAGGCGTCTTGGATATTTGTCCGGTTTCCAATGCGAATGTAATTCACGTCTCCACGTACAATTGCGTTAAACCAGACACTGGATTCTTCTCCTATTGTGACATCACCAATAACCCGAGCTGAATTTTCTATGAACGCGCTGGAAGACACGTTCGGCCATTTGTTTTTATAAGGTTTAAGCATGATGTTTACTCAAAAAACAGGTCTAACAGAAAGATAAAAATCCTATCATATTAGTATATGAATGCAAAATTTATCGCTAAATAATGGTCTGAAAGGGTAATCTAAAGTAAATTTTTCAACAGACATTTAAATTGAAATCTAATCTGAGTTATGATTAAATCAGTTATCTTTTGAGAGAAAATCTATGTCTGAAGACTTAAAAAAAATAGTAAAGAAACATGTAAATAGTATAAAAAACACCTCATTGTTTCAGGGGTTGCCAGTGGGAGATCTTGTAAAATTTCTTGTCAACTGCAAGCACAATGAACTTAAAGAGGGGGAAACAATTTTTAAAGAGGGTGAACCGAGCTTAAGCATGGCCATTATTTTAACGGGTAGAGTGGATATTTTTAAAAATAAGTCACGAGTCTGTTCCCTGGAATCCCCTGCATTGATTGGAGAAATTGGGCTTTTTGCCGAGGAGCCGAGAAATGCAACTGTAAAATCCGTATATGACTCAATTAGTCTTACTATAACGCAAGAGGACTTAAATTCTTTTTTTCTAAGAGAGCCGAAAATGGCCCATACGATTTATCGCAATATAATTTTGAGCCTGAGAAATAAAATTAACAACGATAATCAACAAATTCTTTCTCTTCAAGAAGATTTGGGCGCAACTGAAAAGGAAGTTTTAAAACTGAGAGTATCTTTGGAGGAGAAAGAAAAACTCGAAAAGGCTAATTCCGTGATAAAAATAAGACAGGATATTCCTCCCGTGAATGACCGGCCTTTAAGTGCTGGTCAAAAAAATGTGCATGTTGCTACTTCCAACCTAAAACATAGCTTCATGAATATTTTAAAAACAAAGAAGAGCAAAGAAGCCCCCAAAAGGCCAAAGTTTTCATTTAAAAAAAAAAAGGATATCCTACCTTCGAATGCGCGACTTTCGCGCAATAGTCGAAAAAGTTTGCGTATTGCTATTACCAATCAGCAGCACTGCTACATAATAGTTGGAAAAACAACCATTATAGTTAAAGATCTTTCACTTGGTGGAATCAGCGTTGATTTATCATCAGTTAAAACGGATGTCAACAAAGACTGGGTAGAAGGGGACAGTATTCAGGGAGAGATTTTTTTTCAGGGTCAAAATTCATTTCCCTTTTCCGGAATCATAAGGGCCCTGTATCCCAACTCATGTGGAATTCAGTTTCACAAACTTTCTCAGGTCCAGGAAAATACAATAGCAAAGACGGTAAATGACCTCCAAAAGATAGGCCAGGTAGTGTAAAATAGCTATCAGTGGTTGATAAAAAGGTGTTTAAAACCGAAAGTTTATAACAAATAGCAAATTTTTAATTATATTAGGGGATACTATGACAGATAATCTTAAAGAAGTAATAGTGAAGCATGTGGATGAATTAAAGAACACTCCCTTATTCCAGGGGTTTCCTATGGACGATCTGATAAAGTTCCTTGTTAACTTCACTCACAGTAATCTTAAAGCAGGAGATATTGTTCTCCATGAAGGAGCTCAGAGTACGAGCATGTCTATTCTTCTAACAGGCAAGGTGGGTATTTATAAGCAGGAAATGGTAATCAGTAACCTGCTGGCTCCTGCACTGATAGGCGAGATTGGACTAT
>DASCNB010000238.1:0-12090 GCA_036011265.1 Nitrospinota bacterium
TGGAAACAACAAAAAGCTATTCTGATACCGGGGTTCCTATTTTAAAAGATATACCTATATTGGGTCGCCTTTTTAAAGCAAAAGCGGATAGACTTCGTAAATCAGAATTAATAATTTTTATAACTCCTCATGTGATTGCTGATGTTTCCGAAGCTAATCAGGCTACAAAGGGTTTCAGATCAAAGCTATTAAATATAACAAAGGATTTTAAATTAAAAAAGCAAACAGATTAAGTTTTAAAAAATCCTGCATAACTGACACAGTGTAACTGTAACCAGAAATGAATTATACCCCCTTAAATCCCCGCTTGAGAGGCTAAGGTGTATATAAACTTCTTCAAAAAAAAGATTTCTCAGAGTAAAATAGTATATAGTGAAAAAAGATAGAATCGTTATATTTGACACTACCTTAAGAGATGGAGAGCAATGTCCAGGAGCTAGTTTAAATACCGGCGAAAAGTTGGAGATTGCGCGACAGCTTGCGCTCTTAAAAGTTGACGTTATTGAAGCCGGATTCCCAATTGCCTCTCCAGGAGATTTTGAAGCAGTAAGCACGATCGCAAGGGAAGTCAAGGGCTCTACTATTGCTGGTTTGGCACGCGCACTTAAGAAAGATATTGACGCTGCAGCTAAAGCTATCGAAAAAGCCAGAAAACCTCGTATCCATGTCTTTTTAGCCACCTCTAAAATCCACAGAGAATTTAAGCTCAAAAAAGCAAAAGAGGAGATTCTCAAGCAAGCTGTCCAATCGGTAAAATACGCAAAAAAATTTTCCGACGATATTGAATTTTCTCCCGAAGACGCCTCCAGAACGGAGCAGGAGTTTCTCAATGAGGTGGTGGAAGCTGTAATTGACGCGGGGGCTACAACGGTAAATATTCCCGATACAGTAGGTTATGCCCTTCCCGGTCCTTTTGGCGAGCTTATTAAAAACATTGTCGATAACGTGCCGAATATAAAAAAAGCAATAATAAGCGTTCACTGCCATAATGATCTTGGTCTTGCCGTGGCGAATTCCTTGTCCGCGATCAAAGCCGGGGCGCGTCAGGTAGAGTGTACAATTAATGGCCTCGGGGAAAGAGCCGGGAATGCTGCCATGGAAGAACTGGTCATGGGCCTTAAAACCAGGAAAGAATATTTTGGTGTAAAAACGCAAATCGAGACAAAGCGCTTTGTCGGCATCAGCAAGCTGACGGCTAATTTGACCGGACTACATGTGCAACGAAATAAAGCGATTGTCGGCGCAAACGCTTTTGCCCATGAAGCCGGTATTCATCAGCATGGTATTTTATCTAAAAGAGACACTTATGAAATTATGGACCCTAAAGATGTTGGATGGGATAAATCCAACCTCGTGATGGGCAAACATTCCGGACGACATGCTTTTTTAGGACGGGTGAAAGAAATGGGATTTAAATTGTCAAAAGAAAAACTAAACACTGCCTTTGGACGATTTAAAATTCTTGCTGATGAAAAAAAAGAAATTTATGATGAAGACTTGCGCGCAATCATAGAAGACCAGTTAGGCAAAGAAGAAATCCAATACTTCTCCCTTGAAAAATTCAAGATACTGGTAGATACGGAGACCACGCCAGAAGCGAATGTTACTTTAAAGTCTTATGATGGAAAAATCAAGAGTGCCAGGGCTACAGGTGATGGACCAGTGGATGCTATTTTAAACGCCATTGATAAAATTACAAAGCTCCGATGTCGTTTGTCCGATTATGAAATTCGCGCTGTAACTAAGGGAAGAGATGCCTTAGGAGAAGTGAACCTCCTGGTGGAGCATAAAAAACAAAAAGTACGAGGAAAAGCCGCAGGAACAAATATTATAGAAGCTACCACTCTCGCATATCTCAGTGCTGTCAACCACCTCGTTAAAAAACAGCAGGACGCTTAAACGCGCTTTTGATTACGGCAAAGCTGAGCTTAGCTCTGCCATCCCCGGCCTCAACCCTTCGGACGGCTTTCCTTACCAAATTCTTACTTTGGCCCTGCCACCGTGCGGTTTCAGCACTCTTTGCTGTTATTAATGTCGACTCTTTCTTCAAATCTTCCGAAGGCTTTCCCTCCGGTTTTATGATAAAATTTAATCAGATTGACATCTTTTATTGTTCAGCCGGGAACGCGCCATGACTGAAAAATTTCAATATGGTCTGGATCAACTGACCGTCACGAAAGCGCTTCAACTTGCAAGGGATGAACTGCAGGGAATTCTATCAGATAAAGTCATATCAAATGTATCGAAAAGTTATGATGCGGTTCAAAAAATCGCTGAAGGAAAAAAACTTGTCTATGGAATCAATACCGGACTTGGATCTTTATGTACCAGAAAAATTTCTAAAAAAGATATCAGAAAACTCCAGGAAAATCTGATAAAAAGTCATAGCGTAGGGGTGGGAGAACCTGTTGCAAATGAACTCGCAAAACTGATGCTGGTTCTTAAGGTTCATTCTCTCTGCTATGGTTATTCAGGAATTTCTCTTAAAGTCGTTGAAAGAATCTGTTGGCATCTTGAACATAATTGCATTCCTCTGGTTCCTACCCAGGGTTCCGTTGGAGCATCAGGTGACCTGGCGCCATTAGCCCACCTTTTTCTCCCTTTGCTCGGCCTGGGTATGCTCTCTGAAGACGGCAAAATCTATCTTCCCGCTCCTGATGTTTTGAAAAAAATTCAACTATCACCTTTAAAACTAGGGCCCAAGGAGGGGGTTGCTTTAATTAATGGGACCCAATTTATTTCGGCACATGCGATTGCAGTTTCCGAAAAGTTTGCTCGTTGCCTGGATTATGCGGACATTATTGGAGCACTCAGCCTCGAAGCTATGCTGGAATCTCATAAACCCTTTGCTGAAAAACTCCATCAACTTCGACCTCACACCGGAGCACTCACTGTTGCCAAACGAATGAGAACCATTCTAAAAGGATCTCAAGTTGTAAAATCACATGAACATTGCGGACGAGTTCAAGACCCCTATTCGGTCCGATGCATCCCCCAGGTGCATGGTGCCTCCAGGGACGCTCTTTATCATCTTAATAAAAAGCTGGTGTGTGAACTGAACTCTGTTACCGATAACCCTATCATCTTCAGTGCTGAAGATACGATTAGTGGTGGGAATTTTCACGGACAACCTCTTGCCATGCCGTTGGATTACGTAAGCCTGGCAGCCTCAGAACTGGGTAGTATTTCCGAAAGACGCACCTACCTTCTTCTTGGAGGAGACGCGGGTCTTCCAATATATCTGATGAAAGAGTCAGGGCTTAATTCAGGTTTTATGATTACCCAATACTGCGCTGCTGCTCTTGTCAGCGAAAATAAATCGAACTGCTTTCCTGCCAGTGCGGACAGTATTCCAACATCTATGGGGCAGGAGGACCATGTAAGTATGGGATCGATCAGCGGACGGAAAGCGCTGGCCATTGTGAAGAACCTGGAAAAAATTCTTGCGATTGAACTATTGTGCTCGGCTCAAGCTTTTGACTTTAGAAGACCGGTTCAATCCAGTGAAATCCTTGAGAGGTTCCACTCTTTAATCCGCAAAAAAATACCTCATTTAAAAGAAGATACGGTAATGTCAGACTACATTGAAATGGCAACGGAATTCGTTTCAAATGATGATTTGCTGAAAGCAACCATGTCTTTATAGATTGTCAGATAAATAATTACACATCCCTAAATCCCCTCTCGAGAGGGGACTGAGGGGTGTGTAACCCAAAACATGAAATTATTTATCTGACAATCTATAAAAAAGGATTTGTTATGAAAAATAAATTTGATTCTGAAACCTTTGAAACTTTTCTTTCTCACTACGCGTCACATCCTGTCTATAAAGCGCCGAGGGGAAACCGTCTTCATGCTAAATCTTGGCAAACTGAAGCACCTCTCAGGATGCTTCTCAATAATCTCGATGAAGAGGTAGCGGAATCTCCAAAGGATCTGGTGATATACGGGGGTACGGGCCAGGCGGCCAGAAACCCTGAAGCGCTGAAAAAAATTATTCAGTGCCTCTTATTGTTAGAGGAGGACCAAAGCCTGCTGATTCAGTCCGGTAAAGCGGTCGGCCTCCTCAATACCGGTCCGAACGCGCCCAGAGTATTTATCGCGAACAGCAATCTCGTTCCCCATTGGGCAACGTGGGAACATTTCAATGAATTAAAAAAACGCGGTCTGATCATGTATGGTCAAATGACTGCGGGAAGCTGGATCTATATTGGCTCTCAGGGTATTGTTCAGGGAACTTTTGAAACCTTTGCTGCGTGTGCTAAAAAATATTTCGGAGGAACACTCAAAAACCGGTTCCTGCTTACCGGTGGTCTTGGAGGAATGGGAGGCGCACAACCGCTCGCGGCTACTATGAACGAAGCCGCGTTTTTGGGAGTGGATGTGGATGCAAGCAGAATTCAAAAAAGGCTTGATACTCGGTACCTTGACAAAATGACACACTCTTATGAAGAGGCAAAATCCCTGATTTTAGAGGCAAAAGAAAATGGAAAGTCCCTGTCAGTCGGATTGGTCGCCAATATTGCGGACATAGTGCATCAACTGCTAAATGACAATATCATCCCGGATGTGGTTACAGATCAGACCTCTGCTCACGATCCTCTCAACGGATATGTCCCCACAGGTCTGAGCTTGAAAGAGGCCATTGAACTTAGAAAAACCGACCCCGAACAATATCAGCAAAGATCTCTTAAGACAATGGCAACACATGTCAGGGGGATACTCGAAATGCAAAAACAGGGGGCTGTCACATTTGATTATGGAAATAACCTGAGAGAATTCGCCAAACAGGGAGGGGAAAAAGATGCGTTTAATATTCCGGGGTTTGTTCAGGAATATATACGCCCTCTGTTTTGTGAAGGAAAAGGGCCTTTTCGCTGGGTTGCTCTATCGGGAGATCCGAAAGATATAGAAATGACCGACCGGGCTATATTGGAAACGTTTCCTGAAAACCGGCATCTTCATTTATGGATTAAAAAAGCTCAAGAGAAAATTCCTTTCCAGGGACTGCCCGCTCGAATCTGCTGGCTTGGACTGGGAGAACGGGAAAAAGCAGGACTTGAGTTCAACCGGCTTATAAGGGAAAAAAAGATTTCCGCTCCTATTGTCATTGGCCGGGACCACCTGGATTGTGGTTCGGTTGCCTCACCTAACAGGGAAACAGAAGGCATGAAAGACGGTTCGGATGCAATCTCGGACTGGGCAATTCTAAATCTATTGACCAGCGCCGCATCTGGAGCTACATGGGTTTCCTTCCACCACGGAGGGGGAGTAGGAATCGGTTATTCGCAACACGCGGGACTGGTTATTCTTGCGGACGGTTCCGAACGAGCGGAAAACTGTCTGAAACGAACTCTCTATAATGATCCTGCTACCGGAGTGATCCGACACGCTGATGCGGGTTATGAAAAAGCCCTCAAAGTTTCAAAAGCATTTGGATTAACAATTTAGATATACATTATAAATAATTAAGTGCTCTTAAATCCCCTCTTGAGAGGGGACTGAGGGGTGTGTATGGATAACTCAATCATAATAGGACCATTTAAACAAATCCTGACAATGGACAGGCTACCGGATTCCGGTCACATTCGTGATAACTCCCTTGAGATTATTTCCAACGGCTCTGTTTTGATAGAAGACCAAAAGATTGTAAAAGTTCTTTCCGAAAAGCGGCCAGTGGCCGCAACCAAATGGAGCTACCGCTCCAGTGAGCAAACAAAAAAAACTTCTCCAAATGAGATACAGGAAGATGCGGTCCTTATGCCGGGGTTCATTGACGCCCATACCCATATCTGTTACGCGGGTTCAAGAGAAGAAGATTATGCCAGAAGACTATCGGGAGAAACGTATCTTGAAATCGCGAAACAGGGAGGAGGAATTTTAAGCACCGTTACTAAAACAAGAGCCGCGTCACAACAGGAGTTGGAACAAAGTCTTTTGGAAAGAGCCCGAACCCACCTCCTCAGGGGAGTTACCACCTGTGAGGTGAAAAGCGGATATGGATTAGAAAAGAACGCGGAACTGAAAATGTTGAGAGCAATCCAAGCTCTTAATCAAAAGGGAAACCTGCCTGACCTGGTACCAACATGCCTGGCTGCTCATGTGAAACCTGAAGAGTTTCAGGATCATAAAGAATATCTTGACTATATCGTTCATGAATTATTACCTGCAATCAAATCCGAAAAACTATGCAATAGAGTCGATATTTTTATAGAAGAGGGTGCTTTCAACCCGGAAATTTCTCTTAAATTTTTGGAACAGGCAAAGGCACTCGGGTTTTCCATCACCATTCACGCGGACCAATTTTCCAAAGGCGGTTCTGAGGTAGCTTCAAAAGTGGGAGCAATCAGTGCTGATCATCTGGAAACCTCTGAAGATCGCGAGTTTGAAATGCTAAAATCGGCAAATGTTATCGCGAATGTTTTGCCGGGCGCGTCCACAGGTTTAGGAATGCCCTTTGCCCCTGTTCGTAAGATGCTAAACGCGGGACTAACTGTTGCTATTTCTTCCGATTGGAATCCCGGGTCTGCTCCTATGGGAGATCTGCTGACGTTGGCTTCAATACTGGGTACTGATAAAAAACTCACCATGGCAGAAACCCTTTCCGCTTTGACAAATCGAGCGGCAAAAGTCCTGGAATTGAGTGACCGGGGGATGATCAAAACAGGGTATTTTGCGGATATGATCGCGTTCCCCTGTAGTGACTTTCGTGAGATATTGTATCATCAGGGTAGCTTGAAACCACATCGA
This sequence comes from Nitrospinota bacterium, assembly GCA_036011265.1. GTDB lineage: Bacteria > Nitrospinota > Nitrospinia > CAJXCL01 > CAJXCL01 > CAJXCL01. The sequence continues at coordinate 6,751 of DASCNB010000238.1, forward strand.
ATCTGGAAAAACGGGGAAGCGGTAAAATGAACTTAAAATCACATTATAAACCACCAGACAATAATAGATGGCAGGGGCAGGGTGACCCGGATGAAAACAGCTTAAGACTGCGTCAAGTTATTCAATTTCTTGATCTCAAAGAACTTCATGTAACAGATGTTGCAACCCGACGAAGTCAAGCCTCGAAAAAGTATAAAAAAATCGCGCTCATCGGATTTTGCTGCGATGAGGGAATCCGAAGAAACCAGGGACGGCCCGGTGCAAGGGAAGGCGCGGGCGCTATCAGAAACGCGCTTGCTAATTTACCGGTACATTTTAATGAAAAAGAGACTCAGCTTTTTGACGCCGGCGATATCCTTTATCAAGAAAGCGCCGCAACTTCCGACGATCCACTTCTCTCCACACAACTTGTCTTATCCACTGCAATTCAAATTTTATTATCCAACAGTTTTTTTCCTATCGTTCTCGGAGGTGGACATGAGGTTGCGTTTGGTCATTTTCATGGAATCCACTCCTTTCTTCACTCTTGTGAAAATAATAAACCAAAAGAGAGCGTAGGGATTATCAACTTTGACGCTCATTTTGATCTGAGAGCTTTTCAAAATGACAAGGGAACTTCAGGAACGCCTTTTCTGCAAATCGCGGAATTGTGCGGAAAAGAACAGTTTCATTATCTTTGCCTTGGAATTCAAAAAACATCGAACACAAAAAAGCTGTTCCAAACTGCCAAAGAGTTAGGAGTTCAATATGTTTTTGCGGATGAGATTAATGAAAGAGAGCGGCACGCGGAAATCATGCCTAAAATCGAAACTTTTATTCAAAAAACCGGGTTCATTTACTTGACCGTCTGTCTCGATGTTTTTGATTCCGCGTTTGCCCCGGGAGTTAGTGCTCCAGCTTCAAACGGCCTGGTTCCTCAATATTTTTTCCCGATTATGAGGAAAATATTGAGTTCTAAAAAGGTAATAAGTATGGATGTAGCTGAGATGTCTCCCGCGCACGACATTGACCAACACACAGCTAAACTGGCTTCTTTGATATTTTTTAATTCAATATCAGAACCTCCAAAATGATTTCAACTTTGGGCGGAGCCCTATTTGATTATCGGCAAAGCTGAGCTTAGCTCTTCAAAGTTTTGCAAATAACTTTTTTTAAATAATTGATTTATAACCACGAATCCCAAAAAACGGGACACAGATCACGAAGGAAAATTTTTAAATACTACTTTATTAAATTTTTATTCTTGCTCCTTTGTAACTTGTTATAAAGCGTCTATGGCTTTTAATTTTAATTTAAAAATAATTTTTTGTCATGAAACTGTAATATGAACTCTAAATCCTGTAAGGTTGTAACAATAAAAATTCTTCGTGTCTTTCGTGAGCTTCGTGGTAAAAATTTTAGTTGCGGTGAAGCTAGACTATGTTATTCTGTGGATAACATGATTTATTCTCATTGCATCCTCTGCGGTTAAAATATGAAAACTGCAAAACAAAACTATCAAATCATTAAGGAGTTGGAATCCAAAGCAATCGAAAACCAGCTGATTGATAATGAAGAAGCTGTTTTTCTATCCAACCTCAATGATACAGATACCTTTGACTTAATTGCTTCTGCTAACCGAATCAGGGAAAAGTTTAAAGGCAATAAAATCAGTCTTTGTTCCATTGTAAACGCAAAGTCAGGACGCTGTCCGGAAGACTGTATTTTTTGCTCCCAATCTAACCATTTTAAAACAAACATTGATGAATACCCTTTAATTAAAAGTGAAGAGATGGTTCAAAAGGCTAATGAAGCATTAAACCATGGAGCTCAGAAGTTTGGTATAGTAACAAGCGGCAGGAGAATTAGCACAGAACAGGAATTAAATGAAATCTGCAAGACCATTAAGAAACTTAAAGAAGACGGAAAAATCCACCGTTGCGCTTCACTAGGAATGTTGGGCCGTGACCAATTAATAAAACTAAAAGAATCGGGTCTTGAAGAGTATCATCATAATCTCGAAACAGCCCGTAGCTATTTTCCGAAAGTTTGCACAACGCATGACTATGAAGAAGATGTCGAAACAGTAAAGACCGCAAAATCAATCGGCCTCAGAACCTGCTGCGGAGGGATTTTCGGGTTAGGGGAATCTCCTGAGCAGCGGATAGAATTAGCTTTTACATTAAGAGAATTAGATGTCGATTCCGTGCCGATAAATTTTTTGCATCCCATTAAAGGAACCGGGACAGAAAACCTTCCTCCATTAAAACCGCTTGAGATTCTAAAGATCATTGCCATCTATCGTTTTCTACTCCCCGCGAAAGACATAAAAATTGCAGGGGGCAGAGAACATAACCTGAGAGACTTCCAATCGATGATCTTCGCCGCTGGAGCAAATTCTACAATGGTTGGGAATTACCTGACTACCAAAGGCAGGGCTTATCAAGACGATTTACAGATGATCAAAGACATGGGTTTAGAGCCGGTCTCCAATGGATTTAAGGTGTAATCCTCCAGCAACCTTTTGATTTATTAGCCAGAAAATATTTGCCACCTTCCGGCTCTTGGAAATTTGATTTTGCTGACTAATTAGCGGTTACCACGTCCTCCGCCAGGCCTGTCACGACGGCTCCTGCCAAGATCGCCACGTTTCCTTCCACCATCAGGTCCGCCTCCATATCCACCGCTTCTTTGTCCACCATATCCATCTGATCGTTTATGGCTCTTGGGCTTTGGACACGCTTCTAAGGTTGGGGTCGGACTAAGCTAACATCTTGTTTTCAAAGGGAAAAACTTAAAAAAACAAGCCTTTTTGGGCCTTATTTCAACTTTTTTGAGGGTAAAAGGGGTAAATCTTTCCGTAATGTTTTAATTATAAATTTTGAAATATGATATGGATAGAAGTCAATTTGCAGAGGATTGCTGAAGAGAAGCCACTAATTTAATGAGCAAAATTGCTTTATCTTTATTTTTAACACTGCCGAAAACAGCGCTAAATGGCTTTATTCCAAAATCGGACTGCTTAAATTTAAGGGAACCCTTGAGGGTCACTTGGCTCTTCTCTATCTTCGCCAACATTGAAAGAGAAACCGGACGGGTAACGCCATGCATTGTTAGGTCTCCATGGATGCGATATTTATCTTTCTTTTGTTTTTCAACCTTCGTTGCCTTAAAAGTCATAACTGGAAATTTTTTAACATCCAACTGCTCAGCAGATTTCATAGTATTCTGAATTCTTTTTCGGTCTCTTTTTCTGATTTTTTTCTTAAGTTTGTACTTAGCTCTAATTTTAGGTTCATCCGCTTTAAGGGAGGCGGTTTTAACCTCTATGAACGCGGCAAAGAAGGAATGCTTCTCGGGATCAAACTGAATGCTTCCTGAGAATCTAGTGGCTCTAATGACATGGTTATGTCCCATAAACCCAACAAATCCGCCCGGGAACAACCGTGTTACAAGCTCGCTTTTGTTGGCGTCAATTTGGTAAAAGGAGGTTCCCCCATAACTAGGGGTTCCCCAAAAAAGGAGGTTCAGAGCAACTGCCATCACCGCTAAAATTTTCATAGCCTAAGGTTGGGGTCGGACTAAGCTAACGTCTTGTTTTCAATAAAAAAGGTTTCAAGTCTGCTGTTGACTGTATGACAACAAAAAAAAGCCAGAAAATGCTTGCCACCCTCCGGCTCTTGGAAATTTGATTTTGCTGACTAATTAGCGGTTACCACGTCCTCCACCAGGCCTGTCACGACGACTCCCGCTAAAACCACCACGTTTTCCGCCACCGGGTCCGCCACCATATCCACCACCACTACGTCCACCACCGCCATATCCACCGCCACCGCGACCACCACCAAATCCACCTGGTCGTTTATGGCCTTTGGGTTTCGGACGCGCTTCATTGACGGTAATACTCTTTCCACCCAGGTCAGTACCGTTAAGCCCTTCAATAGCTTTCAAAGCTTCTTCCTTTTCAGACATCTCTACAAAACCAAAACCTTTAGAGCGACCGCTATCTCGATCCACAATAATAGTTGCAGATTCAACTTCCCCGTAAGCTTCAAAAGCGGCTTTGAGCTCGTCGTCTTTCAAATCGTAACTAATACCACCAACAAATAATTTCACCATTTCCCTCCCTTTTTTTGCCATAGTTCAGTATTGAATCGAAAGTCTGCCCATGGCGTTGAAACATATTTCGATGGCATCTTTTTTACAGGGAATGCCATCCCTTTTTGATTTTCATTCTATCAGAGACAGGGTCTTAAATCAAAAAATCAGTTGTCAGAGGTCGGGGATTAAATACAGCATTCTACTATCAATAAATTAGTTGTCAGGGAAAAACTACTTAAAAAAAAACTTAGATTTTATATGCATAAAATGGTATTATTATGCATAAGGAGGTAAAAATGAGGACCACACTTGATTTACCGGAGAAATTAGTAAAAGAAGCAATGAAAGTTAGTCGTGTCAAGACAAAGACAAATGTAATTGTTCTTGCTCTAAAAGAATTAATCAGAAAATCAAAGATTTCTGATTTAAAAAAATTTAAGGGAAAAGTTGATCTTGATATTGATCTGAATCTCATCAGAGGCCGTTAATGCAGGTTCTTATAGATACGTCTATATGGATCGATTATTTCAAAAGCGGGATCATCTCGAACGATCTAAGCATTCTAATAGATGAAAACCTTATAGTAACCAATGATATTATCCTCACCGAATTGATCCCATTCTTAAAAGTAAAGGGTCAGAAAAAAATTATCCAGTTATTAAAAGATATCGTGAAATTTCCATTACAAATTGATTGGGAAGAAATTATCCAATTCCAGGTGAAATGCTTAAATTTTGGAATTAATGGGATTGGAATACCAGATTTGATTATCGCGCAAAATTCAAAACAAAATAATTGTAAAATTTACTCTTTAGACAACCATTTTACAGTTTTGAAAAAGATTATAGGTATCAAAATCTATAAATAACGATAAAAGGTTAATTGCAATTATTGCAAAAAGATAATGAACCGTAAAATTTTATAAATCTTAAAGGAGATGGAAAACTATGGCGGAAGATTTAAAAAGTGCAATTGAAAAAGGTGACTTGGAAGCAGTATCCGCGTTATTGGAAAAAGGGATAAGTGTTAATGAAACACTGGAATCCGAATTTACACCCCTGATCATGGCAGCAAACAGAGGCCATTTTGATATTGTAAAAAAATTGATTGAGTGTGGGGCAGATGTAAATGCAAAGTGCGAACGTGACATAACAGCTCTCAAAATGGCGTCGGGTGAAGGAAATATGGAAATAGTCAAGCTCTTATTGGAGAACAGCGCCGATATAAATGCGGCTGGCGCAACTTTACCGGCAATACTGG
>DASCNB010000239.1:0-7850 GCA_036011265.1 Nitrospinota bacterium
AAAAACAAGGCAGAAAACAGCACGGTGCCTGCTTTAATTTATAAAGACCTGGATTTAATATATCGTACGCTGAGGGATCTGTTCACTCAAGATGTGGACCAGTTAATAGTTGACTCGCCTCAGGTTTACGAGCGCTGTCGGGATTTTGCAGATTCGTATATGCCAAGTTTTAAATCTCGAGTAAAACTGCATAATGAAAAAGAACCCATTTTTGAAGCGTATGGACTTGAGATGGAAATCGAAAAAGCGCTTAGAAGGAAAGTATGGTTGAAGTCAGGAGGGTATATAACAATTGACCAGACAGAGGCCCTGGTTGCGATTGATGTTAATACGGGAAAATATGTTGGAAAGGAGAATCCTGAAGAGACAATACTCAAGACAAACCTGGAGGCGGCAAAAGAGATTGTCTGCCAATTGCGGTTGAGAAATGTAGGTGGTTTAATAGTCATTGATTTTATTGATATGGAAAGTGATAGCAGCAAAGAAAAAGTTTATCAAGCTTTGGAACAGGCGGTTAAAACGGATCGGTCCAGGACAAATATCTTAAAAATATCTGAATTGGGTTTGGTCGAAATGTCCCGTCAAAGAGTTCGAGAAAGTATTAACCGCATTCTCTGCCAACCTTGCCCATACTGTGATGGAAAGGGAAGCATTAAATCTTCCAAAACTACTTGCTACGAAGTTTTTGATAAAATTCAAAGAACAGTAGAAAACAATAACTCAAATAAGAAAAAAATACTAATTAATGTGCATCCTCAAGTAGCAGATTTGTTGCTTGGGGAAGAAAGCGCCTACTTGGATAGAATGGAAGGAAATTTAAATAAAAAAATAATTGTTAAGGCGGATTATGATATGCACCAGGAACAATACGAATTAACTGAAATATGAGGTATTTGCTGTTATGAAGAAAAAAACTAACAAACTGATTTTTTTGATCTTTTTAGGAACTATAGCATTATTCACCGTTGACTATTTATATGCCGATGAAGAAGCAGATGATGGAATTCCAGAAACATATATTATAAAAAAAGGGGATACCCTTTGGGATATTACTGAAGAATATTTTAAAGATCCGTTTCAATGGCCTGATATCTGGAAGAATAATGATTATATTATTAATCCTGATCTTATTTATCCGGGAAATAAGCTGTTACTAAGAAAACTTTTGCAGCAAGCTTTGCCGCCTAAAGAGGAGAAAAAAGAGGTAAAGGTAAAAAGAAAAGTAGTCAAGCCCGTCAAAAGAAGAATTGCCAAACCAGCATTACCTGAAAAAACTCCCGTTACAAATATGTCAGTATTCCGAAAAGCCGATTTTGTTGAGCGAGAAGATTTTCGTGCCGGGAGTATAATTGGTTCACCACTGGATCGTTTTGCTCTGAGCAAAGGTGATGACGTTTATACTGATGTAGGACCAGGCAAAAATGTAACTTTGGGAAAAAAATATTCAATTTATCGAATGATGAAAGAGGTTAAGCACCCCATCACTCAAGAGGAGATGGGTTTCTTAATCACAATTATTGGAACACTTAAAATTAAAGAATTTAAGGGAGATAGGTCGGTAGCTTCAATTACTGATTCTTACGAAGAAATTGGAAGAAATGATTTAATAACAGATCATCTTGAACTGAAAATCCCATTGATCGATCCTTCATTACAACCTCCGAAAAAAAATATTAAAGGTTATATAATCAGTGCAAAAGAGGAAAGAAGAAGTGTAGGGTTGCGGGACATTGTTTATCTCGATGTAGGAAAAAGTCAAGGAGTTGCTCCTGGAGATAGGTTTATTGCCTATAAAAGTAAAACGGAGACAACAGGCCGTTTTTCCGAGAAAGTTGTTTTTCAATATCCAAAAATAACAATTGGAGAATTAAAAATTATTTCCACAAGGGATGAAACTGCCACTGCTTTAGTAACAAAAAGTATCCAGGAACTGGATGTTGGCGAGAAAGTGGAATATAAGTCTCCGAGAAAATAAAATAATGGCAAAGCAAAAATCTGCATCAATACCAATTTCTAAAAAAAAAGCACCAAAATATTATAATAATGTTTTTATCTCCCTCGCGAACTCGATAGCAAAAAAAGTTGGGGCAAATTCCGTTCTCATTTATGCTGATGTTTTTGATAATCTTGATCAATTTAAAGAATCAAATTCTAAGATTAACATTATTTTAGCAACCAAGGATGAGGAAACATATACAAAGGCGAAAAAGGCATTTAAAAATGTTCTTCAAGTTCCAAAAGTTAACTTAACCAGAATAGGGAAGATCAAGATATCCGTAATGAAGGCAGTCTCTGCAGGTCTGGTTGTCTCCGGAGATAAAATAGTTTGTCTCTCAGGAGTACAACAATTTGGTTATTTTGATAATCTTATAGTCCTGGATATTGGGAAGGAATTTGAGGTATTCACTTCTGCAAACCTCCCGGAGAAAAAGGACAAACTCAAGCCAGATGTTTTCGAATCCGTTCTAACACTGGCGATAGAATTGGCAAACCAGGGACGTGAAGGTAAACCAATTGGGACTATATTTGTTATAGGGAGCCATGAGAAGGTATTGCAGTTTTCCCGCCAGCTGATTATAAACCCATTCCAGGGATATCAGAAGGGTGAGCGGAATATTATGGACCCTCAGTTAAGAGAGACAATTAAAGAGTTTTCTGCCTTGGACGGAGCATTTGTTATTCAAGATGATGGAGTTGTAACTGCGGCTGGACGGTATCTTGGCGCCGCGTTGAATAAAGAAGAATTTCCTCAGGGATTGGGAAGTCGGCATGTTGCCGCAGCGGGAATTACTTCTGTTACAGATGCGACGGCTATCGTTATTTCCGAATCTACTGGAACTGTTCGAATCTATAAAAAAGGAACTATTTTTATGGAGATCGAGAAACCAACAAAAAAAATATCTTAATGCTTGGCGCGGTGCAGCGGCAACCATTAGTGGCTAATAATTTTAATGTCTTAAAAAAAACCAGAATGAATAGAAAGAAAAAAGTTTTAGTTACGGGAGGAGCAGGATTCATTGGCCGGTGGGTTGTTAAAAGACTTCTGGAGAAAGAATGCTCTGTCTGGATTATTGATAATTTAGAAAATGGAAGTGAAGAAAATTTAAGTGAATTCAAAAACGATAGAAATCTCAAAGATTTGATAATCGGGGATGTTGTCAACAGAAATGACATCTTACCTTTTTTTAAAGAAAAGATTGATATTTGCATTCATCTTGCAGCTCAAATAAATGTACATGAAAGTTTGGAAAATCCGTCTAAATCTTTTTTTTCAAATGTAATTGGGACTTATAATATTCTTGAAGAAGCCAAAAAACACAATGTAAAAGTTGTTCTGATTGGTACTTGCATGGTATACGATATGGTAAATAATGGGGCTATCAGTGAAAATAGCCCTGTAAAACCTGCTTCCCCTTACGCGGGCTCCAAACTGGCGGCTGAGAACCTGGCAGACTCTTATGGCCATGGATTTGGTCTTCCTGTTGTTATATTGCGCCCTTTTAATACATACGGACCTTTTCAAAAGAGCAACATGGAAGGAGGCGTGGTTTCTATTTTTATAAAAAATTTTTTGGAGGATAAACCTCTTCCTGTGTTTGGAGATGGAACTCAGACCAGGGACCTCCTGTATATAGAAGATTGTTCGAATTTTATTGTCAGGGCTTCATTTTCCGACAAAACCAATGGAGAAGTGCTGAATGCGGGCCTCGGGAAAGATATTGCTATCAAAGATCTGGCGCTTATGGTTTGTAAAGATTCTAGTAAAATTCAATTTGTCCCACACATTCATCCGCAGTCAGAAATAAAAAGATTAATTTGTAATTATTCTAAAGTGAAAAGACTTCTTAACTGGGAACCTCTGATCAGCCTTGAAGAAGGAATTGAAAAAACTAAGGAATGGATCAAAGCAAATTATCTGTTGGTATAACTGGATCTCATGGATTTATTGGGAGTTACCTCACAAAAGCTCTGGAAAAATCAGGGAAATATGATTTGGTCCCCTTGGCTAGAAAAAAGAATAATCTTTTGGATGAAAAGAGTCTTAGATCTTTTGTTGCAGGACGCGACATAATATTTCACATAGCCGGGGCAAATCGAGACACTAATGCAAACCTTATTCGCGTCAATGTTTTAGGAACACTGAACCTTCTGGAAGCAATTAAACATTACGGCCAAAAGAAAGTAAAATTCATTTTTGTCTCATCCATTCAAGTTTACACCCCATCATCTAGCAATTCAGCTATTAAAGAAGAAGATCAACACTTTTTTCCTGACTCAACATTTGGGATATCTAAAATGACTGCCGAAAAATTAGTTTGCCTTTATGACTTAAATTCAATCGTTTTTAGAGTTTCTAATGTTTACGGTCCTTTTAGCAGACCTCATTACAATTCGGTTATAGCGACTTTTTGTTATCTGATAGCTAATAACAAAACTATCCAAATTGATGGAGAAGGAGAACAAAAAAGAGATTTTATTTTTATATCAGATGTGGTTGATGCCCTTATTAAGGCCATTGATTATAAAGGAGCAAATAAAGAGGTCTTCAATCTGGGTTCTGGAAAGTTAACTCCTTTAAATCAGCTCATAAAAATTATCAAAAAATTATTTAATATCGATATTAAAATCAAATATATGTCCTCTGGACAGGAAGCTCCCGGGTGGGTTTTGACAAACCATGAAAAAATTCTCTCGAAATTAAACTGGGAACCGAAGATAAATCTCGAAGATGGATTAAGAGAAACCCATGAGTATTTTAAAGGTGTCAGCAATATATAGAGAAATAGTGAGAAAATTTGAAGGATTCAAGTTGTCAGGCTCTATGTTGCTTTGGATGAAAAGCATAGATCACCTAACGAATTCAAGGATGTCTTTTAGCAGGTCAGACGGACACGCGCTGCCATTCGTAGCTTCTTTAACTTCTAAAGAAATATGAAGAGCGCAAGCCTGCTAACCGTGAAGCTTGAACCTGACTACCTGAGTAGTTACCATGATTAACGGTTTAATAATAAATAAATTAGATGTTAAAAGTGACGAAAGAGGTTGGCTGGTGGAAATTCTCCGTAAAGAGAACCTTCAAAAAGAAAAGGGTTTTGGACAAATCTTTGTTACCGTGGCAAAACCCGGTGTTACGAAGGGCAATCATTATCACAAAAGAAAACATGAGTGGTTTTGTGTGATAAGGGGGAAAGGAAAACTTCTTTTAAAAGACATTACTTCCGATGAAAGTCAGGAGGTTCTGATGGGCGATGAAAACATGGTAGTTGTAAAAATACCTCCAAATGTGACCCACGCGATTAAAAATATAGGTGATGAAATGTTATATCTTTTGATATATATTGACGAGCCTTTTGACCAACAAGACCCTGATACGTTTCCATGCAAACCTAATCCTTAAAATTATTAAATCTAAGTTTTAAAATATCCCTTAACATTTTTAAAGAATCTCTCACTATTTTAACCTTGCTTTCTGGAGAGTTGTACCAGAGAACAGGGACTTCTTTTACTTTTATGCCTTTTTTTTCAGCAATAAACAGGATTTCAACATCAAAAGAGAACCCGCAAATTTTTAACGATTTAAATACTTCTACTGCGGCATCTCTCTTAAAGCATTTAAAGCCACATTGTGTATCATAATAATCTAAATTTAAAATTAAACGGATAATTTTGTTAAATGTTTTTCCCATGAGTTCACGGTACCATACTTGATGTCTCTTGACTTGTGAGTCGGGCAGGTCTCTAGATCCTATGGATATAAGGTAGCCTTCACTAAGCCAAGAAATTAGTTTATCAAGTTCTCCAATAGGGGTTGATAGATCTGCGTCAGTAAATAAAATAATATCTCCTTTGCTTTTTAAAACACCTTTTTTTACGGAGAATCCTTTTCCTTGATTGCTTTCATTTTTCAAAACAATAAGATTAGGCATATTTTGAGAATATTCTGATAGCAAGTTTAATGTTTTATCTTTGCTGCCATCGTCTATTACTATTATCTCAAAATCATGATCTCTTTTTTTAAGGTAGCCGTATATTTTAGTTAATGAATCTCCGATTCTACTCTCTTCATTGTATGCAGGAATAACGACGGATAAATGCATAATGTATAAATTATCAGAAAAATTACCAACTACAAAAAATATTTTGAAAATATTTAAGAAACAGATTCATTGCGGCTTACTGCGAGTATAGCAAGCGGATATAAAATAAAATAAAACCTTTAAAAACAAAATGTGCTAAAATAGTCTATTTCACTCCCCTTAATAATTGAATTGATGGATGCATGATCTTGTTTATCTTGTTCTCCTGCAAAATTAACTTGAATAAGTAAGTACTAAATCTTTTTTATATGTTTAAAAAGCTTGTCACGGTGATTGTAGTTAACTGGAATGGAAAACAGCATCTTGAAGATTGTTTTTCTTCTCTTTTAAAACAGGATTATTCTTCTCTGGAAATTATCTTGGTGGATAATGCTTCCAATGATAGATCTGTAGAATTTGTTAAAAGCAAGTTTCCAAGCGTTAAGGTAATTCAAAATCAAGATAATATCGGATTTGGACCGGCGGTTAACAAAGGTTTGGCTTCGGGAAAAGGCGAATATTTTCTTTTTTTGAATAATGATCTTTCTCTGAAATCTGATTGTATTTCAAAACTCACTAAATCAATGGAAAAACCGGATGTGGGAGGAGCTATTCCAAAAATTTTATTTTTTGAAAAAAGAGATACGATAAATTCATTTGGGGTGGATGTAAACTATGTTGGAATTGCATGCCCAAGATATATATATGAAAAAGATAGAGAATCTTTAAAAGAAGAAGAAGTGCCATGCGGAGGCATATTTATGCTTCACAGAAATATTGTTGAAAAACTAGGGGGCTTTGACGAGTCTATTTTTTTTTACCATGAAGATCATGACCTCTCGTGGCGAATACGGCTTCTTGGAATGAAATTGATTGCAAACCCTAAAGCCGTCATTTATCATAAATATCACTTTAGTCGTAACAAAAACAAGTTCTATTATTCAGAAAAAAACAGACTCTACCTGCTGCTTAAGAATTATAGCTTAAAGACTTTAATCTTTATCTTCCCTGCGCTATTTTTAGTTGAAACATCTCAAATATGTTTTTCTCTTTTCAATGGCTGGTGTCTAAAAAAATTAAAAAGCTACTTTGAGATACTAATGATGCTGCCATTGATATTTGATAAAAGGATGTTTATCCAAAAAAATAGAATTGAATCAGACAAAGAAATTGTTAGAATCTTAAAGGGAACAATCTCCGTGGGAGGAATTAAACATCCGCTTTTAGACAAAGTTTTGAGCCCGGCAGTTAATATGTACTGGAAATTTATTAAAAGGTTTATTCAATGATTGATGTTATTAAAGAAACATTAGGTAGATTGTTTTATATCCTTCCATCTATGCCTGATCAGGTACAAATTGAGATTACAAATAAATGTAACCTGGATTGCAATATGTGTCCGAGAGAATCCCTTGGTTTGGAACATAAGCATATGGATTTGGACTTGTTTAAAAAAATAGTTGATCGACTAAGTGGAGCTCGCTTAATCACATTGACTGGCTGGGGTGAGCCTTTTATGCATCCTAACATTTTCGATATGATAAAAATTTGCAAGAAAAAAGGTTTTAAGGTCCAATTAACTACAAATGGTATATTCCTAAATGATTCCATTTCAAAGAAAATCATAAATTCTGGAATCGATTCTATTTCATTTTCTATAGATACCTTAAATGGAAATTCACGGTTTGGGCATGAAAATCATGCAGCTCAAAAAAATATAGTAACTCTTTTAGAGAGCAGAAATGGTCGTAAGCCAAAAGTAACTCTTCAGTC
>DASCNB010000240.1:0-1968 GCA_036011265.1 Nitrospinota bacterium
AAATCTAACACCTGACAAGAGCTAAAAGTTCTTTTTCTTTGGATTGCATTTTCAAGGCGTCTTTTTTTGATTTTGCATGGTCGAAACCTAAAAGATGTAGTATTCCATGAATTAACAGTATTAATATTTCTTCTGTGACAGAATGTCCAAGTTTGTCCGCCTGTCTCTTTGCCGTATCTACAGAGATCACAACGTCTCCTAAAATACTTGTATTAATCACGATAGAGCTTCCCTCATTTTGAGAGAAAGCCAAAACATCGGTTGGTCTGTTTTTTTTTCGATATGTCTTATTGAGCTCTTTGATATGGTTATCAGAAGTAAAGAGAATGCTGAGTTCAGAGTTATGGCAATCCAAGTCTTCTAATATTTTGTAAATTTCTTTTTTTATTCTCGAACAGTTTAACTTCACTTTCTTCTGCTGATTCGATATTAGTATCTTCAACAAAGACACTCCTTTTATCTTTAAGATCAATAGAAGGAATTTTATCCGGATAATCAACTCTCGAATGAAACATTCCGTTTAAGATGCGAACAAAACATTTTGTTATGTCATGAAGGTCTTTTAAAGTTAAATTGCACTCGTCCAATTGTCCGTCAATAAATTTCTCATTAATAATTTTTTCCACCAGTCCCTGTAAACGCGATGGAGTAGGATCAGTTAACGCCCGTGAGGCTGCTTCCACAGAATCGGCTAACATAACTATAGCCGTCTCCTTGGATTGGGGTTTGGGGCCTGGATATCTGAAATGGTCTTCTTTGATTGAATGGAGTTCCGGAGCTTCATTTCCTTTTGCCTTGTTATAAAAATATCGAATGAGGTCTGTTCCGTGATGTTCTAAAATGAAATCCACCAATCCGGGCTGCAACTTATGTTTTTTTGCCAAATCAACGCCATCCTTAATATGGGATGTAATAATTAAGCTACTCATGTTCGGGTTTAACTTGTCATGTTTATTAATACCTCCCATAAGGTTTTCTATAAAATATTCCGATTTTGTTGTTTTACCTATGTCGTGATAATAAGAACCTACGCGGGCAAGGAGATAGTTGGCATTTACTGATTTCGCGGCTTCTTCCGCCAAGCTGCCTACAACCATACTATGCTGGTAAGTCCCGGGGGCGTGGATAAGCATTTCTCGGAGCAGGTCATTGTTGAGGTTGGAAAGTTCCAATAATTTCATATCTGAAGTAACACCAAAAAAATACTCCAGCAGTGGCAATAAAGAAGATACAACGGTAGCTGCCATAATTCCACCAATAAACCCCAAGCCAATATCTGAGACAAATTGAATAGAAAAAGAAGACGCGCTGATTAAGTGTATTGTTATTATTGTGATCACATTAACCAGACTTATCAAAAATCCTGCCCCTAAAATTGATAAGCGTCCCAGATACTGGCTCTCCCTGAAAACAACGCATAAGCTTCCTGTTAGTGCAAACAGGGTATAATATGTGTTTCCTCCCAGCATTATCCCGGTAAAAATAAAAGTTATTATAGAAAAAATGACACCGATATCTACTCCAAATAATATGGCAACTAACATTGGCCCTGCCGCAAAGGGCACGGCATAATAATAGGATTGCGTTTCGATTAAGCCAGTATAATCTGATAATGCGTGAGAAATACTGATGAATAATTTGCAGATAATCATGTTGCACAAAAGAATTACAGACATAAGAATAATATTACTTTTTTTATCAGCTATAATTGATTTAAATCTTTTCAGGTAAGACCAAAACAAAAAACCTGCTAATGAAACAAAAATAAAAATACCGGCGGTAGATATCGCGGCACTACGAAAATTCCTTTTTGATGAAAGGCCGCCTAGCTTGATCAAATGCTCCTGTGAAATCTTTTCTCCTTCCCGGACAATCATTTCCCCTTTTTTTATTTGAGAAAAAACAGGTTTAACCTCCTCAGCCGCAACTTTCTTCCTGAGTTCTGTTTCACTGCTATTAAAAGTCAGG
>DASCNB010000241.1:0-8354 GCA_036011265.1 Nitrospinota bacterium
TGCACCAATATTAATAGACAAATAAAAAATACTGAAAATTTTATTAATCAGGTGTTTTTTATCAGGCCTGAATTGATCGCCTACATGTGCTGAAACACAGGGCTTGATACCACCGGAACCCATTGCGATTAGAGTTAAACCCATGCCTAAACCAAATCTGGTATCAAATAACCCTAAAGCAAGATGGCCGAGACAATACACAATAGATAAACTGACAATCGTCTTAAACTTTCCCAAAAGAATGTCGGCTAAAAATGCTCCTAAAATCGGGAAAAGATAATTTGTCATGTTAAAAATGTGATACCAGTATTTTGCGTCACTCTCATTCATTGGCGCTGCGTTACCGGAACTGTCCATTAAATATTTGGTCATGAAAATAACCAGGATCGTTTTCATGCCGTAATAACTGAAACGCTCCGCAAGCTCATTTCCAATAATATAAGGAATTCCCGGCGGCATTTTATTTGTCTGTGCTTTGCTCATTCTTCTACCTGACACCTTAAATCAACGTTGTTATAAACTTTTCATTTTAATATAAAAATGTAATATTATTGGTATTTATTTCCAAGAGTTATTAATGGGAGCACAAAATAGTTTCTCTGGATTTTGCTTCGCAGATTCGGTCACAGAAGAGTCCCTGCGAAGACTTGAATTAAGATCAAGTCGGGAATCTAAGGTCAGACATGCATGAAAGGAAGCGTGACTAATAAAATTAACGACAAGTTGGAATCGACCTTGATTATGGATATAGGTTCCGGTACCCAGGATATTTTAGTTCACCGCTCTGGAGTAGAGTTGGAGAATTGTTTCAAACTGGTGTTACCTTCCCCAACGCAAAATAAGGCGATTGAAATTCGTAGAGTTACACGTGAAAAAGCTCCGTTATTTTTAACAGGAAACATAATGGGGGGAGGAGCATGTGCCACGGCGATAAAAGACCATTTAAAAGCTGGCTTTGAAGTTTATGCTACTGAGATGGCGGCGAAAACCATGAAAGATAATTTGAAGCATATACAGACTTTTGGCATAAAACTGTTAGAACAGCCTCCCCGGGATGCGGTTAATGTAATATTGCAAGATATTGATATTACCCAATGGCGTAGTTTTTTTGAATTGTGGTCTTTAAACTTTCCTGTTCGTTTCGCGGTTGCTGTTCAGGATCACGGCGATAGCCCTGAAAGTTCCAACCGCGTCTTCAGAATGAAACGATGGAGGACCTTTATGGATTCTGGTGGCCGTCTTGAAGATCTTGTTTATTGGCAGCCGCCGGATGATTTAACTCGAATGAAAGCCGTGGCGCAAACTATAGGAAAAGAATTGATTTTGATGGATACCGGCACAGCGGCTATTTGTGGATTGCTAGAAGATTCTCAGGTAGCATTGCAACATGAAAAGGGAGTGGTGCTCATCAACCTGGGAAACAGCCACACTCTTATTGCCGTGGTGAAAAGCGGAAGACTGCTCGGACTCTGTGAACATCACACTTCAAAAATAACTCCTCAAAAATTAACCGTGCTGATCGATAAGCTTCTGGATGCTTCACTCACACAGCAGGAAGTTTTTGATGATAAAGGGCACGGAGCAGCGATGGCAAAAGGATATTCCGGTTTGTCCTTTTCACCCATGATAGCGGTTACAGGCCCTAAAAGAAAGATTTGTGAATCCCTTCCATACTACCATGCTGTACCCCATGGCGATATGATGTTATCCGGCTGTTTCGGTCTTTTAAAAATGGGTCGTGAAATCGGATTTATCCCTTAGGGTTTGCGGCGGGGTCAGATAGCGAACTAAAAAATTTAATACTTTACGCAGAAGATTCTCTGTGGTTTAGCAGAAAGGGCTTTAATCTTTCGCAAGGAAACCTTTAAATGCTTTGCTTTAATGGTATTTGAAAATCGCTTCCGGAAGGCAACTGAAAAGCTCGCAGCTCAAATTCGGGGAGAGCCGCAAAAAGATGGTCCATGATATCAGACTGGATTCCTTCGTATCTAATCCAATTCTGATCATTACTGAAAACATAGATTTCCATGGGTAATCCGTTTTGTGTCGGCTGGAGTTGACGAATCAGGAAAGTCATGTCCTTGCGGATTTTAGGATGGTTCTGCAGGAAAGCCTGGATATAAGCCCTGAACGTTCCGATATTGGTCAAGTTTCGACTGCTAATGATGTCGGTCGGATCGATTTTTAAATCCCGGTTAAAATCTCCAATTTCTTTTTTCTTCGTTCTAATATATTCTGTGAGGAGTTGTATTTTTTCAAAGCGGTCAAGCATTTGCGAAGAGCAGAACTTAATACTGTTGATATCAATATATATGGCTCGCTTAATTCGCCTTCCTCCGGATTCTTCCATTCCCCTCCAGTTTTTAAATGAATCCGATACGAGCGCGTGAGTGGGAATCGTGCTAATTGTTTTATCCCAGTTCCGGACCTTCACGGTATGGAGTGATACGTCAATGATATCTCCGTCGGCTCCGTACTTTGGCATTTCGATCCAATCCCCTACACGAACCATATCATTGAAAGAAAGTTGGAGACTTGCGATAAAGCCCAGCAAAGTGTCTTTAAATACAAACATGAGAATGGCGGTCATTGCTCCCAAGCCGCTCAAAAGACCCCAAGGGGAGCGATTCATCAGCGTGGCTAAAATAAAGATCCCTATGAGGAAAAAGAGAGCGATCTTTACAATCTGTACGAAACCTTTAATCGGTTTTTCCCTGGAGATTTCAAAGGTATTATAAATATCCACAACAGTGTTTAAAAAGGAGTTAAAGGCAAAAAGACCTATAGTTATCATGCCTGTGAGAGAAATTCGGTGAACCCAACCCTCTGCTATATTAAAGACAGGGGCAAACAGATAAATAACGAAGAAGGGAAAAAAAAGAGCTAAATGGTCAAATACTTTATATTTTATTAAGGCGTCATCCCATTTGTTTTGAGATTTTTGAATCAGGAGCCGCAGACTTTTAAAAATAATTTTTTTCGCAATTAGATTCGAAATAATCGCCAAAAAAGAAACAATAAGAATTGTTAGAAACCAACTTAGAAAGTGAGAGAGAAAGCCTGGAACTCCTTCGTTTTTTAGCGACTCTTGAATAAGTTCTAACACTTTATTCTTCTGTGGGGGAAAACGTGATTTTAGACTATAAATTGTTGCTTCTAAAATCTGAGATATGAAATTTGCAATCTTTTAAATTATTAAGATTTACCCAGTACTTTCAGTTTTGTGTTAATAAGTTCTTTATGTGAGAGACGGAGGAGTTTTCCCAGCTTGTGAACCAGGTAGTCCTCATGTTTGTCGAGTTTCCCATCGGCATATACAATTTTCCAAATCATCTCAACTATATTAATTTTTTCATCACGGGAATAGTTTTTATTAACAAGAGTAGTGAATTGCCACAGATCAATACTTCCGTCCAGCTCCTTTTGTGAAATCTTCATAAGTTCCGCGGTATATTCATCTGATAACTGAAATTTTTCTTTTAGCATTGATGTGACACTCTCCTGCTCTTCTTTGCTGAATTCTCCGTCTATATTTGCCATTTCGAGGAACAGGGCGCATGTAGCTAACCTGATATCGTGAGCGGTTTCTTTATTCTCCTTATCAGAACCATCGGAGTTGCTTTTCCCAAAAAATTTTTTTACAAGATTAATCATGAGTCAATTGTAAATTAAGATTCAGCAATTATCAATTAATTAAGTTCACTTTCATAGTTTGTCCTGTCCTGCTCAGTGTAACCAGTTAATACAGTCAATAAGAAAGTAATATTAAAGTGGTTCAAACTTGGCTGTAAAGTGTCTTAAAAACTTTGCCTGTTCCACAATTTTGAATCCTTTCAGTTTCTCACGGTTTTTCCAAACTCGCCTGCAAGCCTCTAGTACGTAATCAATATGGCTTTGTGTGTAGACTCTTCGTGGAATGGCCAGTCTTACCAGTTCCATTGGAGCGGGTGTTTCTTCTCCGGTTTTTTCATCTGCTTTTCCAAACATGACGGAACCGATTTCAACTCCTCTTATTCCTCCCGCGAGATAAAGTTCCGCGACTAATGCCTGGCCGGGATACTGTGATGGAGGTATATGAGGAAGAGTCGCTTTCGCGTCAACATAAATGGCATGTGCGCCTGGAGGCTGCACGATGGGGAATCCAATCTCGTTCAGATGATCTCCAAGATACCTCGTTTCTGCAATTCTGTAAATAAGGTAATCCTCTTTTAAAACTTCATCCAGCCCAACAGCGATCGCCTCCATATCCCTGCCTGCCATTCCGCCGTATGTAGGAAAACCTTCTGTCAATATCAGCAAGTCTCTTTCCCTGTGTGCAAGCTGATCATCATTGGTACAAAGGAAGCCGCCGATATTGGCTAACCCGTCTTTCTTGGCGCTCATGGTGCAGCCATCCGCGTAAGTCATCATTTCTTTTGCGATTTCTTTTACAGGCATGTCATGATACCCATCTTCCCTCAATTTAATAAGGTAGGCGTTTTCCGCGAATCTGCAGGCGTCAAAATAGAGGGGGATGCTGTGTTTTGAGAGGATATTCTTAACTTCCCGAATATTTTCCATAGAGACAGGTTGTCCTCCGCCGGAATTATTTGTTATCGTAATCATGCAAAGTGGAATTTTCTCTTTTCCAACGCGTTTGATTAATGCTTTTAGCTTTTCAATATCCATATTTCCTTTGAAAGGAAACTTATTTTGCGGATCCAATCCTTCTTTAATAACGAGATCTTCAGCCACAGCTCCCTGGAATTCTACGTTCGCTCGGGTAGTGTCAAAATGACTGTTATTTGGAACCACGTCTCCTCGATTGCACATAACTGAGAAGAGAATCCTTTCAGCGGCCCGGCCCTGATGAGTCGGGATGACATGCTTAAACCCGAAAATTTCTTTAACGGTTTTTTCAAACCGATCATAACTCTCACTGCCGGCATAAGACTCGTCCCCACGCATAATACCACTCCATTGTTCCGAGCTCATGGCACTGGTTCCACTATCAGTGAGAAAATCAATAATCACATCCCGGGCCTTTACGGAAAATATATTGTGGAAGGCATTTTGAAGAATTTTTTCCCGCTCTGCTCTAAAGGTCATCCGGATCGGTTCAACAGATTTTATCTTGAAAGGCTCTATGATTGTGCGAAATGTTGTACCTGCTTTATTTAATTGATGGATTTCTTTTTCCATGATTGTCAATTTCCCGTATTATTACTTGCTTATGAAAAAAAATCTTTCATATAATTATTCTATCCAATGAATATGATAAAATGCATTTGTTCAATTGTATAGGAAATTTATAATTGGATGTCGATAAATGCAGATTCTTTGGATTTTAAGCATGAAAAAATTAGAGAGAAACTATCTTTTTGGAATTACCGCAAGTGTTGTCGTAACATTTCTTTTCCCTCCATCAGTCAGTTATTCTCAACCGCAGTTAGATGTTCAATCCAGAGTCAAAAAAATTAGTAAAGAAATTTCCGAAATTCGTGGCATTAACTTTAAACAGTTGGTGAAAGTAAAAAGCCAATCTTTTAATGATTTTGGAAAGTACCTGGATGAAGCTATAGAAAAACAGATGCCTGAAAACCGGCTAAAGTATTACGGCAAGATCGTTAAAAAACTTGGTTTGTATAGAGGGGACGAGATAAAGGATTATACATCTATGACGAAAGCAATTATGCAAAGCCAGGTAGCAGCCTATTATGATCCTGAATCAGAAGCATTTTATGTGGTCACGCAGGATTTGTCGGAACAAATGTTAGGAGGGCTTTACGCGCATGAATTGTACCATGGATTGCAGGATCAGCATTACAACCTTGATGAATACATTCTTTCGCAAGCAGGTGGTGAGTTGAATGATGATGAACTGCTTGCCCGGCAGGCTGTCGTGGAAGGGGAGGCCACTTACATCATGACATTATGGAGTATGCAACAGATGTTAGGGATGATTCCTGATCGTGAGATCCTGAAAATGTCGGTTTATTTGCAAGCAGAGATGAATACGGAGATGATGCTTGAAATATTGAAGAGCGGCGCAGTATCCGAATTTCAACAAACAGAAATGACGAACGTTGTTAAAACTATAGAAGAAATTCCAGCCTTCATCATCGAAACTTTAATGGGCGCTTATCAAAAAGGGATGCGTTTTGTTTTTGATATACAAAATTATGGTTGGGAAAAAGTAAGCCAATTATATGCTGATGCACCGGTTTCCACGGAACAGATATTGTATCCGGAAAAATGGCTGAATGGAGAAAAACCTTTTAAATACGAGTGGCCGTCTTTTAATAATGAAGCAGTCTTCCGAGACTGGGAGGTTATAGACGTCAATACTATAGGCGAAATTCAATGGCGAGTTATCTTTTCAGAATACGAAATGGGTTATGTGGCAAAAGAGGCCTCAGCAGGATGGGATGGCGATGTCTACGCGATTCTTAAAAAGAAAAATAGCGACGATTTGCTTCTGCTCCTCTATACCAGTTGGGATACTAATGAAGACGCAAATGAGTTTGCTGTAAATTACGAGAATCTTTTGAAAATCAAATATATAAATGATAATATTGAAGTAAAGGTTAAAGTGGTTGACAATGACGTACTAATTATTGAAGGTGGCGCTGAAAATTTAACTTCTGATGTTCTTGGCTTTGTCTCAAGGATACGGAAGATTAAATAGGTTGCCTGTACTATTTTTAGCCAGGTTTTTACCACAAAGGGCAGGAGGCAAAAAGTGTCTCCAGTTGGGAGTTGCATACACCATTTGCCATTACCTCAATGCATCCTTCTTTAATGAAAGGAGTATGAAATGCCGGATACTAAGGTGCTTGATCAACAAAGAAGACGTGATGATGTTAGTCTCGGAATAAAAGAGCTAGATAAAGTTGCTATCTGCGTCAAATCCCACAAACTCCTTAAGCAACTTCTGAAAGAGAACCCCAAGTTGGATGGATTAATGAGAAATGCTCACAATGAGATTGAAGCTCTTGTTGGTGTTAAAAACTGGGTTATGGAAATTCTGGGGAAAAGTCCCGAGGCGTTAAAATATTATCAAAACGCGGGTGAGGGACGTAAAACCTTTGAAGCACTCAAATGGAAAGACTATGCGGCCATAAGACTCCTTGATTATATTGATAATGCCGGTAGAGAGTTTGCCGATTTAAATTTGAGAGGGGAAGTTGCGATAACTAATCCAATAAAACTAATATGGCTGGCTGTTACCTATGGAACCGGTGGTGCAATGCCCTATTTCTTTGAGGATATGCTTCAACTTTTTCGTCAACTAAGCGGAGTGAGCGAACTTAAACTTCCTAATTTGAAAAAGGTTGAATCATGGATGGAGCGTTTTCCTTCCGGTTTTGATCCACGGATTGTTCAGTTAAGAGAAGAAAATAAAGAAAGAATCTTAAGAGTGATTATCAAGTTGATTGATAAAGGGGAACTGAACAGCAACAGATTTAAGTTTGAGCCGGGTATATCCAAGGAGCAAAAATATCTGGAAGCTTTAAAATGGTGGGACGACCATGTTTTTCATCTCAATTTTGCCGTGCGTTCACCCGACTTGCTGAATGAGCTGCTTGGAAATTCTCTTGATTCTGATACTATGAAAATACTATACCGTGCTGAAAAGGCAGGCATTCCTTTTTTTCTTAACCCTTATTATTTGTCCCTCCTTCATGTTCGGGTACCATACTTTG
Source organism: Nitrospinota bacterium (assembly GCA_036011265.1). GTDB lineage: Bacteria > Nitrospinota > Nitrospinia > CAJXCL01 > CAJXCL01 > CAJXCL01. The sequence goes on from DASCNB010000241.1 coordinate 7,686, forward strand.
CTATTGGAGCTGATCTGGCAATCAGAGATTATATAATATACAGCAACCATCTTGTGGAGGAATTTGGCCATATCGTTGCATGGGAAAAGGAGGATCTGGTAGAAGTGGGTAAACCCAATGCCGCTGGCTGGCTCTTGCCAACGCGTAACAATGTGCATCGACGCTATCCGGAAGTCGCAATTTTAATTCCGGATACGGTTGGACGAGCATGTGGAGGGCTTTGCTCTTCATGCCAGCGCTTATATGATTTTCAAAGCGGCCATCTTAATTTTAATCTGGATAAACTCAAACCGAAGGAAACCTGGTCAGAAAAATTAGAAATACTTATGCAATATTTTGAACAGGATTCACAACTCCGCGATATCCTGATTACAGGGGGCGATGCTTTAATGAGTTCCGATAAATCGCTTAAAAAAATTCTGGATGCTATTTGTGAGATGGCATTGAGAAAAAAAGAAGCAAATAAAACCAGAAAAAATGGTGAAAAGTATGCCGAACTGATGAGAGTTCGATTGGGAACTCGTTTACCAGTATATATCCCTCAAAGAATAACAAATGAGCTTATTAAGATATTGGCAGAATTTAAGGCCAAAGCTTCAGAGATAGGTGTAAAGCAGTTTGTTATTCAAACCCATTTTGAATCGTCCATGGAAGTAACCCCTGAAGCGT
>DASCNB010000242.1:0-11761 GCA_036011265.1 Nitrospinota bacterium
CCGCCACCGCGATAATCCCGGATGCCGTACTTGGCCAGATAGGTAAAATCCGCATGGCCGGGTCTGAAAAGATTCTTTATCTTCTCATATTTAGACGAGTCAACATCCTGATTTTTTATAAGAAGGGAAATTGGCTGGCCTGTTGTAAAACCATCAAATAAACCAGCTAAAATTTCTACTTTATCCGGTTCTTTTCTGGATGTAGTAATAGAGCTTTGCCCCGGGCTTCTCCGATTTAATTCATTTTGAATGTCCTCTTTTCTTAACGGAATGCCTGCAGGGCACCCGTCGATGACAACTCCAATCGCTGGTCCATGGGATTCTCCCCATGTGGTTATTCGAAATGCATCTCCAAAACTATTTCCAGCCATAATATGTCAAAAAAAGAAATTAGACAGGATTTACAGGATAAAAACTAATTAAAAAAAAGTCCAGTACATCCTGTTCATCTTGTCATTAAATATCTTACATCTTAAATCTAAATTGAAGGGTTTTCCATGCTGTATCTATATATTGGCACAAGTTTTTTGTAGAATCTCCCCTGGTACGGTCTTCAAAAAGTATGGGTATTTCCTTTATTCTAAATTTTTTTAGATGACAGGCATATAAAATTTCTTCAACAATAGAAGGTCCTTTGGATACCATTTTTTCAAGCCCAATGGACTCTAATACCTGTCGTCTGAAACACCTGTAACCTGAAGTGCAGTCTTTGATATTGATACCCATAATGATTCTAATATATACATTGGCAAACCATGTAATAAATTCTCTAAAAACGCTTCTTCCGGCCTCTTTCCCGCCTTCAATATTTCTTGATCCGATAACAACATCAAAATTTTGAATTTCCTTTAAAAATGTCGGTATATATTTTGGATGATGAGAATAGTCGCTATCCATCTCAACTATATAATCCGCTCCTTTTTTTAACGCGTGTTGAAAGCCGACAATACCCGCAGTACCTCTCCCTTTATCATCTTTTCGACATATGAGGTCTACCCTTGAGTTGTTGCTGAAAGAGGACTCTACCAATTGGCTTGTTCCATCCGGTGAATTATCGTCAACCACAACAACTGAAATGTCGTTATCAAGAGAAAGAATATCATTAATTAAGCTTTTTATATTCTCTCTTTCATTATAGGTTGGAATCATTACCGTTGTTTTCATTTTAAAATTTAACCACTAATTTTTTTTACTAATTTCATTGTTTTATCATACACAGTGTCTACAGATATCATTTTCATGCAATGGTTTTCAATGTCGCAGGCCCCTTTATAACATGGCGCGCATTCTATTGAAGAGAAAATCATTTCCCCTTTTCCGTAAAGATCTATTTCCTGAGGGCATGTGGATCCAAACAGGGCCAGAACATGTTTTTCATGAGCAATGGCCAAATGCATGGGGAGGGTATCACCGCAAATAACCAGATTACATTTCTTTATTAATGATGAAAATTGCTGGAGAGAGTTATGATTTCCAGCTTCATATAATACCCCACTTACCTTATTTTTAATTTCCTTGTTAATTTCGATTTCAGATTTTCCACCCATAAGCAATACTTTTAGTTTAGTTTGCTTATTCAACCGCTCAATCAACTCAACATACCCCTCAACTGTCCATGCTTTGTTGGCAAATACCGATCCTGCACCAGCATTGATTCCTATAACGAAATCTTTGGAATTAAAATTAAGTTTTTTAAAGAGCTTATTTGCAAAATCATCATTTTCCGTGGAACAGGTCAATTGGTATTTTTCTCCTTTGTAACTTAAACCGACAGCTTCAAAGATAATTTTTTGATACGTTTTTTTATTTTCAAAGAATTTAAGCTGATCGGAAACACCCAACTGAAACGCGTATTCAGCTTCTCTGCTAAAAGGACGGATATTGCCGTATTTAGTCAAACCAAAGCCTACTTTTCTTTTTGCGGTTATTTTTTCAGCTAAAGCGGCTGCTCTCACCTCTTTTTCCAGACAAATCAACAGGTTAAACTCTTGAACCATCAATGCAAGGGTAGAGTTTAATGAAAAATGCAGGATGCGGTCAATTTGCGTATTATTTTTTAATAAGTCACTTGAAGCTGGATCGACTAACCATGTAATATGGCTTTCAGGATATTTTTTTTTCAGTCCTTCAATCAGTGGTGTTGTGCGTAGAACGTCTCCCATAGCTCCAAGTTTGATAATTAAGATATTGAATCCCATGGGATTGTATTTATCGCAGCCTTCACATAGCCGTTTAAATACGCACGGTTTTTCACCGGTGAAATAGCTGCAGTCAAAATTATATTCCATAACTAGTTTTTATAACATGGAAAAGGGAAAGGGCGAAAAATTTTTTTTGAAGGAATTAGGAAAGATAGATAATGAAATGCTAACTGCTTTTTTTGTCGTCAACCATTTCTCTTAATTCTTTTCCGGCCTTAAAGAAAGGGACCTGTTTGGCTGGGACCTCGACTTTAGCTCCTGATTTAGGATTTCTTCCTAGCCTGGGATTCCTGCGTCTGACACGGAAACTGCCAAAACCTCTCAACTCGACTTTATGTCCGTTAGATAAAGCATTTGTAATACTGTCCAGGATGGTATTCACAACCAATTCGGTTTGTTTTTTTGTCAGACCTATTTTGTCAGAAATTTTTTCAACCAGATCAGCTTTTGTCATATTTCCCTGCTTTCACCTGAGGATGTCAAACTGCAGTGGGTAAAAATTATCACAACAATCCTTTCTATGTCAAGTACTTTAAAACAAAAAAATTGCGGCAGCAACAACAGTTGTATATCCCCTTTTTTTGACAACCGTAGATTGGGTGATATTGGTTGTACGAACAATTTTATCACTTATTTTGAAAACTTCTTTTTTTTGGTCCCAGTTTTTATCTTCATCGAACTCAATACCCAGAGTAGAGGCAAGCATAGCTGCCGCCAGGTCTTCGGCATAATCACCGGCTATTTTTTCCGATTCCCCGAAAGCCTTATGTTCACTCAGATAACCGTATGTCCCTTTATCCGTTGGAACGGCACACCCGATAGAAGCGGCTAACAACCTGTGCTTTTCATTGCTGCTGCAGCGGGCCATCACGCAGAAAGTAACCATGCCCGCCACCAATTCTTTGAGACCTTCTTTTTTACTGATTATTTTACAGCCGGGGGGTAAGATGCTGGAAATATGCACCAGGTTGCATTTTTCAATCCCTGCATCTCTTAAGGCAAGCTCGAACGAGCGTAACTCTTCAGGGTGAGTACCATCACCCTTTGTAAAAAACATTTTTTTCGGAACGAACTTCATTTTACCTCTCTAAAAGCATTACTTTGAAAATTTGTTTACAATTGGTCTTCTTCTATCTTTTCCAAAAGCCTTTGGTGTAATTTTTATTCCCGGTGGACCCTGCCGTCTTTTATATTCACTTTTATCTACTAAATCAAGTACTTTTAGCGTTAATTTTTTTCCAAACTTCCTGGAAACAATCTGATTGAGAGTCTTATCCTCTTCTACATAGGCATGCAGAATAGCATCGAGAATATCATATGGAGGCAGGGAATCCTGATCTTTCTGATTCGGACGCAGTTCCGCGGATGGAGGTTTTTTTATTACATTATCCGGAATGATTTTCATACCTTTTGCCCGGTTGATATAATGTGATAAGCGGTAAACCATAGTTTTAGGGACGTCTTTTAGTACTGAAAAACCTCCTGCCGTGTCTCCATAGAGAGTACAGTACCCAACACTGATTTCACTTTTATTTCCTGTTGTCAGAACCAGCCATCCGAATTTATTAGAGAGCGCCATTAGTAAATTACCCCTGATTCTGGCCTGGAGATTTTCTTCAGTAATATCTTCTTTTTTTCCTTCAAAAGCTTCAGACAGGATGTCTTTATAGGCTTTCATTGCCTTTTCGATCGGCAGAGTTAAAATCTCAATACCTAAATTACGGGATAGGATGTTGGCATCATTTAAGCTTTCTTTAGATGTATAAGGAGATGGCATGGTTACACCTGTTACTTTTTGAGTTCCTAAGGCTTCTACTGCAATAGCCGCAGTCAAAGAAGAATCAATGCCGCCGCTTAAGCCAACGGCAACTTTTTCAAACTCACTTTTTCTTACGTAATCGCGCGTTCCTAAGACGAGAGCTTTAAAAATTTCTGCAAGAGGCTTGAGCGCGATGTTTTTTCTTTTTTGAACGCCTGCAACCTTTTTATCCTTTGTCACTTTTCTGACAAAAACAACATTTGAGCAATGTTTTTTGCTGATATTTTTTGATCTGGCATGAGTCTTAATATTTAAATCATAAAGGATATAATCTTCTGCAAACTGTTTTCCCGCTGCCAATAACTTGCCTTTTCTATCCATTAATAGGCTGTGGCCGTCAAAGACCAATTCATCCTGGCCGCCCACAAGGTTGTTATAAGCCATAAAAGCCCTATTTTTAAGGGCCCTTTGTGAAAACATTTTAACCCTCTCCTTTCCTTTGTCTTTATGATACGGCGATGCTGAGATATTAAAAATTAAGACTGCTCCTCCATCTTTGCATTGTTTTGAAACGGGGCCTTCCTCGCTCCAGATATCCTCGCAAATATTTACGCCGAAAATGATTTCTCCATACTTGTATACGGGAGATCTTCTTCCCGGCGTAAAATATCTCTTTTCGTCAAACACTCCATAGTTAGGAAGAATCGCCTTGTGGTAAACATCAACCAATTTTCGGTTTGATATAATAGCGGCAGCATTATATGAGTGCTTTTTGTGATCTACAAATCCAATTATCGCTGTTATGTTTTTAACGTGGGGAATAATCTTTTTCAGAAATATTTTATTGGCTTTTAGAAAATCTTTATTAAAAAGTAGATCTTCAGGCGGATATCCAGAAATAGCCAGTTCAGGAAAGGTTATGATATCCACTTCATCAGAAATTCCACGATTAATATAATGAATTATTTTTTTGGAATTTTCCTCAAAGTCACCCAGGGTCATATTGACCTGTGCCTGTGCGATTCTTAATATACCCATTCAAAAAGAGAGTTTAAAAATAAATAAAATAAAGAACTAAAAAAGGCAAGTATTTTTCGTTAGCTTAAAGATGTCTCTTGAGGCCGATAAATATGCCCCGTTCAGGAAAAATGGAATAGTGGAGTATTGGTGTTATCTTTCAATCTTAAAAGATATTTTAACTTTTACCTGGTATTCGGAAACTTCACCATTAGCAATGTGACCCCGTTGTTCAACTACTTCCAGCCATGCCAGGTTTTTGATTGTTTTTGCGGATTCTTTTACTGCATTATTAACTGCATCCTCAAAACTTTCTTTAGAAGTTCCTACCAGCTCAATTAACTTATAAGTTCCACCGGACATTGATATCTCCTTTTAAAAATTTATTAATAAATCGTTAATATGATGCATCGAGAAAATAATGTCAACCCTGATATTGTATAAATATCTATTTAAAAATTATTTTTTAGCAATTGTTTTGTTTTAGAATATTTGCTATTATTTTTTTATGCAACACAGGGAATTTAAAAAATTTCAGGCTTCTTCGTTGTATTGTCCGAAGTGCAGACGGGCTACTGAAGTACGTGAAAGGTTGTTGCTGGTTCTACCGGATGGAGACCTCTTTGATTATTCTTGTTCATTATGCGGAACGTCTGTTGGAAAAAAGAAAGACAGTCAGACCGAAAGCAAAAAAATTGTTCTGACGACAAGCTAAGATCAGCGTTCAGCCTTCAGCTAAAAAAAATGGCTTAAGTCTTTCACATAGCAATGCTAAATCTTAGGCACAAAAAAACTCAATTGGTTAAGGGTTTTCTGATAGCCGATAGCTGACCACTGACAGCAGTTTTTCAATGCCCTTTCCCTTCCATCATATCGTAAATATGAAATATTGCAGGGAATATTGCGTTCATACCGTCTTGCGCCCCTTTAGTAGAGCCAGGGAGGTTAATGATCAACGTTTTACCATTTAATCCCGCTAATCCCCTTGAAAACATGGCATAAGGCGTCCTCTTCTGCCCGTAACCCTTGATAGTATCAGAAATACCGGGCATCTCTCTTTTGATAACTTCACTTGTTGCTTCAGCAGTTACATCTCTCGGGCCGGGGCCTGTGCCTCCGGTGGTGATAACCATTTGAATACCATCCGCGCAGTAATTTTCTATTTTCTCCTTTATTACTTCTTTTTCGTCCGGGACTACTCCATAATCGATGTCCGAAACATTAAACTTTTTAAGAGATTCCATGATAACTTTTCCTGACTTATCTTCCCGCGTGCCCTGGGATGTGCTGTCGGAAGTCACAAGCACGGCAGCTTTAAATCCTGCAGGCAGATTAACCTTAAAGTCACTTTTGCCTCCCCGTTTTTTTATCAGAGTAACAGAGGTGATTTCAATATCATCATCTATGGGTTTTAAAATATCATAAATGGTGAGAGCGGCCATACTGGCGCCTGTTAAAGCTTCCATTTCCATACCGGTTTTTGCCGACGCCGTAACTGTTGCTTCTATTTTAATTTTGTTTCCTTCGATTTTGAAATCAACGTCTACGCTTTCTATCAGGAGAGGATGGCAATGGGGAATAAGGTCAGGGGTTTTCTTTACACCTAAAAAACAAGCTGCTTTTGCATAGGGAAGTGGATCTCCTTTTGGAACCGTCCCGTTTTGAATGGCGTCAATGGATTTAGCAGAGCACCTTACGGTTGCACCCGCAATGGCTGTACGCAAAGTTTCGCTTTTAAATGCAACATCTTTCATCGTTGTGAACTCCTTATAAATTTTGTATTTTGATCAAAAACTGATATCTTAGCATTAAATTAACTAAAGTGTAAAGTGAACAAAAAAAATAAGATTTAATTATGAAACCTTACAAACACAAGATAACAGGCGTGATTCTTGCCGGAGGGAAAAACAGAAGGTTTGGTTCTGTAAAGGCACTGGCTAAGATTGAAGGCAAAAGAGTAATCGATAGAATCATTGCCGAGATGAGTAATGTCTTTGAAGAAAATATTATTATCGCCAATGATGTAGATCTGTACAAAGAGTTTAATTTAAAAACCTATCACGATATACATGAGGGAAAAGGGCCTTTAATGGGGGTATATACAGCGCTTCACCATTCTTCCAATGATATTTTTGTTACAGCGTGCGATATGCCGTTTGTGAATTCAAGCGTCATTAGAAGAATAATTGATGGCTTCAAAGATTTTGACGCCGTGATCCCTAAACACAATGGAAAATTACACTTTCTGCACGCGGTTTATTCCTTGAGGTGTTTTGAGATATTAAAAAAAAAATTAGATGGAGGTTTCCTGGGACTGAAAGATATTGTGGAAGAGTTAAACTGCAATGTCCTGGAAGAATTTAAATTTGAAGACGATCATTTATCTCCATTTTTTAACATGAACACGCCTGATGATTTTTCGTTAGTCAAAGATCATTTAAATGATCTTTGATATCACAGCAATTAAATTGATAAATAATTTCTGTTCTTCATTTCAAATAATCTCCCGATACTTTCTCTTGTTAAATTAATTACTAGTTTTTCATTGAGGTATATAAAATACATTGACAAGGGTTATTCCTTTTTGTATATTACGCTTAGAATGAAAATATCTCAACCAAAACATAAAACAAAAAAGAGAAAGAGAAACAGTCCTCATGGAAGAAATGAGAATAAATACTCGACACATGGCAGGATATGGATATCCAAAAAAGAAGAGACGTTTCTTGGGTATGGAAGGGTTGTTCTTCTTGAAAGGATAATAGATTACGGTTCGATAACTAAAGCGGCAAAGTCAATGGGGATGTCATACCGGAATGCGTGGGAACTGGTGGCTTCTATGAATAAATTATCAAAAAAACCACTGGTGGATCGTTTTACAGGTGGAAAGGGGGGCGGTGGCACCGTAGTCACCGAACATGGCAAAAAGGCAATAGTTTTGTTTTGGAAACTGCGCTCTGATTTAATGGCTTTTCTAAAGAAGAAAGAAAAGGAATTGTTAGAGTTGAATGATTAATGCGATGACGCATTAAACTATTTGCAACGGATCCAAATGTTTAGCCACAAATCAAGAAGACACAAAATTTGAACTATTTTTTTAGGAGCTGCGCATTCTCAATTTTAGAATAATTTGTTTTCTCAATCTTTTTTTATTGTCCGGTGTAATCTGTTTACCTTTCAGCGTTGCGAAGGAAAAGGAGGTAATTCTTGTTGCTGCGGCGTCTAATCTCCAGTTTGCAATGGAGGATATTATTCGGATTTATGAAAAAAGGAGACCTGATAACAAGATTAAAATAGTTTATGGATCGTCCGGTAATTTTTTTAATCAGATAATTAATGGAGCCCCTTTTGATCTCTATTTTTCCGCTGATATTAGATATCCTGATGAATTAGAAAAAAAAGGCCTTGGCAAAGAGGTTACCGTTTATGCTTTTGGACGGATGGTTGTGATGGCGTCGGTTAATTCTGGTATAGGTATTCAAAAATTAGGAATAAAATCTCTGCTTCGTCCAGTGGTAAAAAAAATTGCTATTGCCAATCCTGCTCATGCGCCTTACGGTAAGGCGGCAGTGAGCTTTTTGAAAAGTCAAAATATTTATGAAACACTTAAAGGAAAACTCGTGTTGGGAGAAAACATATCTCAGGCTGCTCAATTCGTGGAATCTGGAGCGGCAGAGGCAGGAATCATTGCTCTTTCTCTTGCTATAATGGCAAAAAAATCGGGACGGGTTTCTTACCTGGAAATAGCTGACGAAACTTATCCTGCGTTAGAACAGGGATTTACCGTATTGACAAGAACTAAAAAAAAATCATTGGCCAATGAGTTTTCTTCTTTTGTGCAAAGCAAGGAAGGGAAAAGTGTTTTGATACAGCATGGTTTTAATGTGCCAGTTGCAGCAGGCAGTAAGCAGTAGGCAGTTGGCAATGGATAAATGGAACTACAAAAAAAAATGAATGATTTTAAAGATCTATTGGCTTATAAGAAAGCTTTTATTTTGACAATGGAAATTTATGACTTGACTAAAAATTTCCTAAGGAGGAACTTTATTCACTTACAAATCAGATCAGGAAATCCTCTCGTTCTGTTTGTTCAAATATTGCTGAAGGATACAGAAAACGGCAATACCAGGCACATTTTGTTAGCAAGATATCAGATGCAGACATGGAGAATAGTGAAACGCAAGTTTGAATTGATTTTGCTTTCCAATGCAAATATATAAATGAGCAAATTAAAAAGGATTTACATAAAAAATCAGCCGAAGTTGGAAGACTATTAAGCAATATGATTAGATATCCTGAAAAGTATTTTAGGAAGAATATAAAATAGGCAAATAACAATGAACAATAAACGGCGAATATGATCTTTTTGTTGACAACTGCTTACAGCCAACTGCCTACTTTGTATTCTCTGTTGTGGAGTTAAGTCCGGTAATACTAAAAAGGTTGAAGAGAGTATACAATGAACTGGGAAGCAATAATACTTACGGCAAAGCTAGCCACAATTGTCTCTGCTATTCTCTTTCTAATCGGTATACCTTTGGCTTACTGGATAAGTTTTTCAAAGTTGAGATTCAGATTTCTGGTTGAAGCGGTTGTCGCGCTACCCCTTGTTCTTCCTCCTACAGTCTTGGGTTACTATGTCCTTGTCGCGATTAGCCCCAATAGTATTCTTGGCCGGGTATATACGGAGCTGTTTGGGACCACGCTTCCTTTTTCTTTTCAGGGCCTTGTCATCGCTTCTGTATTATACAGCCTTCCATTTGCTGTTCAGCCCTTTATTACATCATTCGATTCAGTTGACAAAAGGTTTATTGAAGCATCCTGGACCCTTGGGGCGTCTAAATTAAAAACTTTTTTGACAATTATTTTACCACTTTCTATACCAGGAGTTGTTACCGGACTGGTACTCTCTTTCGCGCATACGCTGGGAGAGTTTGGTGTTGTATTAATGGTAGGCGGGAATATCCCCGGTGTTTCACGGACTGTGTCCATAGATATTTATGATAAAGTTCAAGCCTTAAATTATCAGGAGGCCGGACAAACTTCCTTATTTCTTCTTATTGTTTCTTTTACAGTGCTTTCAGTTGTTTATTTGATCAACAGGAAGGATTTGGTCTCATGGCGCCGGAATTACTAATAAATATAAAAAAACGACTGAATGGAGACAAAAAAATAAATTCAACCTTGACGATACCTGCCGATTCGTCATGGACTGTCATTTTTGGTTCGTCCGGGGCTGGCAAAAGTACAATTCTGAGAACCCTGGCAGGACTTGATAGATCGGATAAAGGGTTAATAAAATTTGGAGGGGAAACATGGGAAGATTCTGAAAATCAAATTTTTATTCCTCCTCAGAAAAGGCCGGTTGGTTTGCTCTTTCAAGACTTTGCCCTTTTTCCCCACATGACGGTAGAAAATAATATCATCTACAACCTTCCTTTGCCTAAAGAGGAAAAACAAAAAAGATTCCGGGAGCTCGTTAGTCTTTTTAATCTTCAAGGACTTGAAAAAAGAAAACCTTATTCTTTATCAGGAGGTGAGAAACAGAAGGTAGCCATTGCGAGGACAGTTATCCGGAAGCCTAAATTGCTGCTTCTTGACGAACCTTTATCGTCTCTTGATTTGCCGACACGAGAAAAACTTCAAAAAGAACTTAAGAAAATATTAAAAAAACTGCAAATTCCTACAATATTTGTTACTCATGATAGGACAGAGGCTATTATCATGGGGGACCGTATTGCAGTAATGAGTGATGGCAAGGTTGTTCAAATGGGAGAGGTTAATGAGGTATTTACCAAACCTGATGACCCCTCAGTTGCCGCTATTGTAGGAATGGAAAATGTCCTGATCGGTGAAATAGTTGACAGATCTGAAGGATTGCTATGTATAAAAGTGGGCAACAGTAGCTTTGTTGCGCTGGATTCAGGGGTAATGGGGCCGGAAGTAGCTGTTTGTGTTCGTGCGGAAGAAATTATTCTTGATAAAGGGAACACTCCTGAAAGTAGCGCCAGGAACCGATTTCTCGGCAGGATTATTGATATCTCTCCACAGGGTGTAACGGTAAAATTGACTTTGGATTGTGGTTTTCCACTGGTTGTTTTAATAACAAAACGATCATTTATAGATCTGTCCATACAAAAAGGATCTAAACTCTCTGCAAGCATAAAAGCGCAGGCAATACATGTTTTTCAACATGATTGAAAAGACTTGCAAAATCTGTGAGATAAAGAGTATTATTTCATTAATAGTAGTATATCTATAGTTGTTGGTTTAAAGCAGAGGCTTGAACCAACTGAATTGAACTGAACGAACAGGATTAGCAATATAAACAATTAGAAAAGAGTCGTTATGGAAAATGCTAAGAACGAGAAAATCCTTTTAGTTGAAGATGAAGAATATCTATTGAAAAGTCTGGAAGTATTTTTAAGAAATGAAACCAAATATGAGATTTTTTCTGCGAGCAACGGCAAAGAGGCTATAGAGATTATAAATAGTAAAGAGATAGACCTTATTTTAACTGATCTTAAAATGCCGGAAATAGGCGGTATTGAGCTGATGGAATACGTTAAGAATAAATCTGCAGATATCCCTGTTATTGCCATGACCGCTTTTGCCTCCTTAAACTCAGCCATAGAGGCTCTAAGGCTCGGGGTTTATGATTATCTGATTAAACCTTACGAGTTTGACATGGTACTCATTGTGATCAACAGGGCGATAGAGAGAATAAGGCTGACTAAAAAAGCCAGTGAAGTTGAAAAATTAAATGTCATTGCCGAAGCCGCAG
>DASCNB010000243.1:0-7203 GCA_036011265.1 Nitrospinota bacterium
CCTTTATGAAGAAAAATCTTTATAAATACATACTCCCTTATGTTCTTTTTGTAATTTTGTATTTGATCGGAAAAACATTACGCGTCCAAATTATAAATCGTGATGTCGAGTCCCTATTGGAAAAACAAGGCCGAACGATCATCTATACGTTCTGGCATGGCAGGATGCTCTTCTTCCCATACCTCTATAGGTTTTCAGGTAAATCTACAATCCTGACAAGTCCGAGTGAAGACGGCGAAATTGTTGCGAGAACCGCAAGAATGTTTGGATTTTCAAGTATTCGAGGGTCATCTTTTAAAAAAGGTGGGTCCGCACTGCTGAAAATGACAAGACGTATTAAGGATGGAACGTCGATTACCGTTGTTGGCGATGGCTCCAGAGGCCCTCGCTATAAACTACAAGAAGGAATAATAAACCTTGCGTATTTGACAGGCGCTCCGATACTGCCTGTGGCATACGGAGCTAAGAATAAAATTCAACTCAATAGTTGGGATCAGTTTATTATACCGATCCCTTTTTCCAAAATAAAGGTAATGTATGGTAACCCTGTGTATGTTGATAAAAGGACTGAAGAAAAAAAATCGCAAAGTAAACTTGAAGAACTTGAAAAAAAGCTAAAAGAAATTACTCAGACTGTAGATAGCTGGGATTAAGAAAATATAGTATAAAAATTATATACAACGTAAAATAGTACCAAAGACGAAAAAAATTTATTTTTTGTGATATGAGATTATCCATTATTATACCTGTATTTAATGAAGTAGATACTATTTCCGATATTATTCAAAAAGTGAAAAATTCGGATTACGATAAAGAAATTATTGTAGTGGATGATGCTTCTACAGATGGTACAAAAGATGTTTTGCAAAAACTGAGTCAACAGCCGGGAATTAAGGTTTTTTATCATGAAAGAAACTGTGGAAAGGGAGCGGCAATACGAACAGCTATAAAAAATATTACAGGTAACATAACTATCATTCAAGATGCCGATCTGGAATATGATCCTGACGATTATACCGGTTTGCTTAAACCGATTCTTGATGGCAAGGCCGATGTTGTTTACGGTTCAAGATTTCAGGGAGGACCACACAGGGTTTTATTTTTCTGGCATTATATTGGAAACAAGTTTTTAACCCTGTTTTCCAATATGATGACAAATTTAAATCTTACGGATATGGAAACAGGTTATAAGGCATTTAAATCAAATGTTATCAAAAATATTTCTTTGACATCCGACCGCTTTGGTTTTGAGCCGGAGGTTACAGCTATAATTGCACATTGTAACAATTACAAAATATATGAAGTACCCATTTCATATAGTGGAAGAGATTACAGTGAAGGAAAAAAAATAGGCTGGAAAGATGGGGTAGCCGCAATGTATTTTATTTTAAAATATAATATACAGGCCAAATTAAAAATAGGTTCGTAATGCGGTAAAATCTGTGGTAAATTTAATTATGCCTATTTATGAATATGTATGTAAAGCATGTTCCGAAAAATTTGAAGTGTTGACTTTTGGTAATGGGAAAGTAGTTTCATGTCCTAAGTGTCAAAGCAAAAATATGAAAAAAAGTTTTTCAACTTTTGCGGCTATTAGTCCATCTTCCAATACTTCAGATCCCTCCTGTGTAACACCTGCCTGCGGATATAATACCGGTGCTTGCGGCTCTGGAATGTGTGGAGTCAAATAGGGATCGCTTACCAAGGATCAGCAATCAATAATTAAATATTTTTGTATGTCCCCTTATGATAGCTTACGACTGAAATCTGTAAGCTAATAATTATGGCCTTTGAAACTTACGTCATATCCTGGAACCTTACAAAGAGATGCAACCTGCGTTGCACCCACTGTTATCTGGATGCTTCTTTTTTAACCGGTGACGTTGTAGATGAACTCTCATATGCGGAATGCCGGAAACTAATTGACCAGATGGCGGAAGTCAACCCTCATGCCTGCCTTATCCTGACTGGCGGAGAGCCTCTTCTCAGGGAAGATATCTATTGTATTGCCTCTTATGCTAACGACAAAGGATTTATGGTAGTTATGGGTACGAATGGCCTTTTGCTTAATGATACTACTGTTCCTAAAATGCTTGATGCTGGAATAAAAGGAATAGGAGTCAGTTTGGATTCTATTCATCCCGAAACACATGATCGCCTACGAGGACTCTCAGGTTCCTGGGAAAAAGCAATCAGCGGAATTGAAGCAGCTAAGAAATATAACCTTGATTTTCAGATTCAAACCACAGTTACTAAGGATAATTATGATGAAATACCTAAGATGATAGATTTTGCGCATAAACTGGACGCAACCGGATTTTATCTTTTTTTCCTTGTCTGCACAGGCAGAGGAGAAAAGATGACCGATATTACACCAAAACAATATGAAGAAGTCCTCTCCTATGTTTATAAAGTTCATGGGAACTATAATGGGATGATGGTCAGGGCAAAATGCGCTCCACATTTTAAAAGAATCGCTTATCAGATAGATAAAAACTCTCCTTTATTAAAAGGGTATGTGGGGGGATGTCGCGCGGGTACGAATTATTGCCGGATTACCCCTGGAGGAGATATTACTCCTTGTCCCTACATGCCTAATAGTGTTGGTAATGTGAAAGCCAAAGACTTTAAAGAAATTTGGCATGATGCTGGTCTTTTTCAACAATTCCGCTATCCAAAATATGAAGGAAAATGTGAGTATTGTGAGTTCAAACTTTTATGTGGAGGGTGCAGGGCAAGAGCTTTAGCAGTTAATAATAATACTTTCGGTGAAGATCCATGGTGTAATTATGAACCGGTTAAGGGAAATACTCACATTATTAATATTGCAACAGCTATTCAGTTTGGTCTTGAAAAAGAATCCTCAGACGAGGATAAAGATAATAATAAAGGATTATCCTGGACACCAGAGGCCCAGGAACGATTAAAAAAGATACCTTTTTTTGCCAGAGGAATAGCTAAACAGGGCTTGGAAAAACATGCATTAGATAATAGTATAAAATTGATAACACCTGAGTTAATGGATGAACTCCGCTCTAAATTTGCAAATAGTTTTGGAGGACGGTTTACAAAAAAGTAAATAAGATTACTGCAGAGAACGTGGAATTGGCAGAGAAAAATTCTGTTTTTTGAAAAGCATTCAGTAGACCATTAAGATTTTTAACTTATTTGCACTCTGTCTGATTCGCTGTGTAAGATTTTTCGGGGCTTGCTGGAAGATAATTCATTAGATTCATGTTGTTTCATTACTTCGGCTTGAAAATGGATTTGTAGTTTTTCAAGAAGCTCATCCAGGTTTCCATCCATCATACTGGATAACTTATAAATGGTCAAACCGATTCGGTGATCAGTTATTCTTTCCTGTGGAAAATTATAAGTGCGTATTCGTTCGCTTCTATCGCCGCTGCCAACCTGCGCTTTTCTTTCAGAAGACCTCTCTTCAAGACTCTTTCTTTCCTCAGCGTCCAATAACCTTGCCCTTAAAACTTTTAAAGCCTTTGCTTTATTTTTATGCTGGGATTTTTCATCCTGGCAGGATACAGTGATTCCTGTTGGAATATGAGTCATTCTAACTGCAGAATCAGTGGTATTGACACTTTGTCCCCCCGGTCCCGAGGATCTGAAGATATCTACTTTAACATCATTTGGATCTATTTCTATATCTATTTCCTCTGCTTCAGGGAGTATGGCCACTGTAACCGCCGAAGTATGAATTCTGCCGGAAGCCTCTGTTTCTGGAACTCTTTGAACCCGGTGTGTTCCGCTTTCATATTTCAGAAAACTGAAGACATTTTTTCCTTCAAGCGAAGAGATAATTTCTTTAAAGCCTCCCTTGCCGGTGACATTACTGCTCAGAATTTCTATCCGCCATCCTTGCTGTTCTGCGTACTTGCTGTACATACGAAAAAGGTTGGCAGAAAAAAGAGCGGCTTCTTCGCCCCCTGTTCCTGCTCTAATTTCAAGTATAACGTTTTTTTCGTCTCGGGGGTCTTTGGGAACAAGAAGAGATTTTAGATCAAATTCTATTTTTTTAAGCTTTGCCTGAATCTCTTTACGCTCGTCATCAGCCAGATTTCGCAATTCTTTCTCTTGCGATTCGTCCTTGAGAAGCACATCATTTTCGCTAAGTGCTTCAATGTTTTTTTTATAAAGCTGGAAGGTATCAACGATTTTTTTTAAACTGGCGTGCTCTTTGGCGAGTTTCTGAAATTTTGGCTGGTCTGCAATTACATCCGGTTGGCTCAAGAGGTGATTTAGTTCGTCGAACCTCTTCTCTAAGGCATGTAATTTTTCAAACATAATATTCTAACTGCAGTTTCATTTATGTTTTCTTTTGCTCCACTGTGTTTGAAGTTTCCGCGCTTTTCTTAGAGTATTTTTTCCTAAACCTTTCTACCCTTCCTTCCGAATCAACTAACTTTTGTTTTCCTGTAAAAAACGGGTGACACTTTGAACAAATTTCCACATGAATATCTTTAGCAGTTGACCTGGTTTGAAATGTTTCTCCACACGCACATGTGACGGTTGTTTCAGAATAATCAGGATGAATGTCAGTTTTCATTATTATTATCCTCCATGCTCATTAAGATTGGTTCATAGAATCAAGAAAATCCTTGTTGCTTTTAGTTTGCTTCATTTTATCAAGAAGGAGTTCCATACTTTCAACTATGCTAAGCGGCTGCAGAACTTTTCTTAAAATCCATATTCGGGTCAGATCTTCTCGGTCAATCAATAATTCTTCTTTTCGTGTACCTGAGCGATTAATATCTATAGCTGGAAAAACTCTTTTGTCAACCAGTTTCCGATCCAGATGAATTTCCATATTGCCGGTTCCTTTAAATTCCTCAAAAATTACATCGTCCATGCGGCTGCCGGTATCAACCAGCGCGGTGGCTATTATTGTAAGCGATCCTCCTTCTTCTAAATTTCTGGCAGCTCCGAAAAACCTTTTCGGTTTTTGCAGGGCGTTAGAATCCACTCCACCGGAAAGGATTTTTCCGCTGGGAGGTACGATGGAATTGTAAGCCCTGGCTAATCGAGTAATGCTATCCAAAAGAATTACCACATCCCGTTTGTGTTCCACTAACCTTTTTGCTTTTTCTATAACCATCTCAGCCACCTGAACGTGTCTCTGAGCTGGTTCGTCAAAAGTAGAACTAATGACCTCGCCCTTAACCGTGCGAATCATATCTGTAACTTCTTCCGGGCGTTCATCAATTAGAAGAACAATAAGAAAGATTTCCGGATGATTCTTTTCTATACTTTTAGCTATGGATTGGAGCAGCATTGTTTTTCCGGTTCGTGGTGGAGAAACAACCAGGCCTCTCTGTCCCTTTCCAATTGGAGTTAATAGATTCATTGTACGCGCGGAATAATCATCTCCATTTACAGCTTCCAGGTTAATCCTTTCTTCCGGATACAAAGGGGTTAAATTGTCAAAAAGTATCTTATCTTTAGATGACTCAGGATTTTCCAGGTTGACAGATTCAACCTTTAGCAATGCAAAATAACGTTCACTATCCTTTGGAGGCCTAATTTGTCCGGAGATAGTATCTCCGGTTCGCATATCAAAACGGCGAATTTGTGACGGCGAAACGTAAATGTCATCCGGCCCAGGCAGGTAGTTATAACTTGTAGCGCGTAAAAACCCAAAACCATCGGGCAGAATTTCTAATATCCCTTCGCCAAATATCTGACCATTCTTTTTCGTTTGCGTCTCCAATATTTTGTAGATCAATTCCTGTTTCCTTAAGCCACTGTAGCTGGTTACCTTAAGATCTTTAGCTATGTTGGTTAACTGTGAGATGTTTTTTTCTTTTAGTTCAACAAGATTCATAATGTCTCTCCGAAGATTGAATAATGAGAAAAGTCCAGTTTTGCTTTAGACGACAACTATAGCTATAAAACCTCTGGAAGTTTTTCGGTTGATATGATTTTCAAGGCAGTTTTGTCAATTTAGTGATTTTTTTCGAGGGATATTCCTTGATTTGTTGCTAAATTGTGAAAAATAAAAAAATTATCCTCATGAAGGATGCTTGTTTGAGGTTAGACTTTAACAGAAGTGTTGATATGATTTAATTAATATAACATATTCCAAACCTTTGTCAAGAATTTTTTAACAATATAAGTGGGTGATCTATAAAAGCCATTATTTTTATGGCAATACATAAGTGTTGTACTCTTTTTTAAAGGAAAAGTTTTTTTACAGCTAACCGATTTTACCATAATTACAAAATAGCAAAGATTCTTTCTGCAAGCTTGTCACAGAGAGCTTCAACCACTATTCTTCAACTTCCTGTACCTGTTTTTAAACGATATTCACTCACCATCTGCATAATAAGGTCTTTTTCTTTCAATTTTATCTTTTTAAGCTTTTTCCTTTCTAATTCTTCCTCAGGCGTGAGGTATTTCATGCTTTCAAATCCCTGAATTTTTTCTTTTAACTCATAATGATTGTCCCAGAGTTTTTTAAACTCTTTATTCTCTTTGCAAATTATCTCCACTAATTCCTCTTCTACAACCATAAGCAACTCCTCCCTTCAAAAAGTATAAAAAATTTAGTTATTTAATAATTAGCATCAGTAAAATATGTAGTAATATTTCTTTTAATGATTAGCAAGCGGACTCCCGGTGGTTTGCCACGGGGGTCTTCAATTCAAATTCATTTCAGCTTCTGCTCGGCGAACATATTTAGGTTTCAATAAAGCTGAATCTGTTTTCTCTCCATTTTTAATTTTTTCAAAGGCCAACTTTGCTACGCTTGCGGCTGTAGTGTTTGAAGAACCGTTATGAAATACAGCCAGGTTTCCAAGTTTCTGGCTCAAAACTTTTCCGTAAGTATCGACTCCGCTTCCAAAAAAAAGAGTGGTTTTTTTTATTTCATTAACCAGAAATTCAGGTTTTACAGCACGGTCTTCTCCAAGTCTACGAATTTGATTGTTATCATCATATTGGAAAAAAGAAGTATAGAGTTCTCCCTTTCTGGCATCAATAACTGGGCAAATTATTTTTTCTGTAAAAGGGATAGTATCCGCCATGGCGAAAAGTGTTTCGACCGAAACAACAGGTTTTTTTTGAGCTAACGAGAATCCGAGAGCACTGCTTAACCCTACTCGTAAACCGGTAAAAGAGCCCGGACCTATAGAGATAGCAAAGGCGTCAACTTGAGATATGTTAAGATTAGTATCCTGGAGAATAGAATCA
>DASCNB010000244.1:0-6841 GCA_036011265.1 Nitrospinota bacterium
CTGAAAAATTCTCTCCCAATTGATGATAAAGCTCCCAGAAGACTTTACTTTGTGCTTTTGTTTTCATGATAGAAGCTAATTGATTATAAGAAGTACAGCCTATGATCTTATAAAAATCAAGGCTGGCTAGTTTTTTGTAGAGGCTGTCGTAAAAAAAACCTGATATAAAAAGGGAAAAGTCACCTAAATGTTTAAACCGCTGAATCTGCTCATTCTGGTCGGAGTTAAGCGCTTTTTCAAGCAAAAGAGTAAGTGGTTCCTCATCTGCGTTGGGGTCTAAATCTGTATAAAGATTATCTATTTTGAGAAACTCTGATAGGAGATTTACAATGTAAAATATGACTTCTTCATCAGCATGAACATGAAGGTTTTCAACCGCAGAATTAACCATTTCCCTGAAATATTCCATTGGCTTTTCTTCATTGTAAAATGGTTCTTCATAATGCTTTTGCATATTAATAAACCTCCTTTTAAAGGTATATTTTTATTAAAATACCTCTGCTTTAATATTATAACGGCATTATAAAAGAGATGCTTTAAAATAATAAAGATGCAAAAAATATGCCGATATACTAAAGAATCCGTGCCATGATGGTGCGGATTCGCTATGCTCACCGCACTTTGTTCGTTCGATAAATCTCGCTCATGCAGGACTACTAAAAGTGGTTCCTTTAATATATAAAAAGGTAAAAAAATTATCATTCTGAGGATGGTACAACATTGGGGGTTGGTCACAGTGGAGACTTCGCGAAAGAAGAGAGTTTAAGTGATATAAAAAAAGCAGTGGAACAGCTTGCTCATTACCTCAAGAATGTGGACGAATTTTATGAGCAATAAATGATGGTAGCATCAAAAATGGTTTCTCAACATATTGTACTTTCAATAGTCGTTTTCATAATAGAGATTCAGAGACCGTTTCAATAAAGCTTTCAAAAAGAGAAATGTCAAATGATTTATCCCAAGACTTCATTTCATTAAGCGCTTCATCAGGAGTGAGTTTTTCCCGGTACCTTCTTTTTGATACGAGTGCTTCATAAGTGTCCACGATCCCTGCCATCTGAGCTTCAGTACTGATCTCTCTCCCCTTGAGTTTTGAAGGATAACCGGAGCCATTCACCCTTTCATGGTGCCCTCCAGCAATATCAATCACAGTTTTTGTTATACCCGGAACCGTTCTCAATCTTTTTATTGTGAAGTTAACATGCTTTTTTAAATCGCTCCAGTTCTTTTCAGTCAGCTTTTCTGTTTTTAAAAGAATAAATTTTATGTCGACCATTCCTAAATCGTGAAGTAAGCCTCCCATCGCTATATCGAGTACGTCCTGCTCACTGAAATTCAGGTCTTTGCGTTTAAGATTTTTTGAGAATAACACCATGATCAGGGCTGTCCTGAATGCGTGAACAAATAATTCACTCTCATGATCTTCTACCGCTTGAAGCAGGGGTTTTGTTTTTCCTTTATCGATTGCCTGGATGATTTTTACGCAAGTTTGCTGGATTCCCAGCAGGGGCATTTCTCCTTGCTTGTCCTCCGCCCATTTCAATGTTTTGACGAAAGAATCAAGCGTATAAACCAAAACATCTTGGAGAAAAGGCTCCAGGTCTTTCCACAGGTTTTCTACTTTTTTGTTTATCAGCCTTTCAACCCTGTCAAGGAGCATTCCCATTTTAATGGGTTTAACAATATAGTCTTCAGCATTATTGTTTTTTGCCGCAGTGATGGACTTGATATCGCTTTGCACCGTCAGCATAATCACCGGCGTTCGTTTAAGGTTGCTATGACTTCGCATCTTCTCAAGAGTTTTTAGACCGTCCATTTTTCCTGGCATGTTAATGTCCAGAAGGATGATGTCAGGTTCTTTCTCTCTTGCTAAATTTAAGCCTGTTTCGCCGTTTTCAGCGACAATGACTGCATAACCAAACTTATTAAACTTTAAAGTCAAATAACTACCTAAGGACTTATCGTCATCGACAATCAATATTTTTTTATTCCAATCAGTGGGATTTTCCATATGCTCTTTCCCAAAACTTTCAACAAATTAAAATAGTTTCGTTTTTTGAAAGTGGTTTTTTATAAAGAAAATGCATGACTACAAAATACTCATTAACGGCACGAAAAAATCCATTTCCATAACCCTCTTTTCATTATCCGTGCTTCTCTATAACCTTATTTAAATGCTTCAATAAAAGGCTTTATCTTCATATCATCTTTAAGAACATGTCCCATTAACCAACTTTTTAAGGTTTTAACTAATTTTGGAATTGATTTGTCCTGGGCCCTCTCTCCTCTCAATCCAAGCAAGTCACTGGTAATATCATTTAATTGAATTATCAAATCTTCATGTTTTTTTAGTTGCTGATGGCAACTTGGATATTTAATCTTCTTCAATATGTTTTCCTCTCTTTCAAAATGCTCATCTGTATATTTTTTTAACTCTTGAATATAGGCCATTAAATCTTTGCCTCTTTTGCCTTCTTTAAGGGCAGTTTCAACAGAATTAATGATCTGGATTAGAGTTTTATGGTCATTATCAATAACATCTTTATCTATGCTCATTTTATTTTTCCAGGTAATAACCATATTGATTTCCCTTCAAAAATAATTAGACTATTTTAATTTTTTAACTATTTATCGCAATGTTAGCAACGATTGTATAACCATCAACTACACTTGTGCAGGTTGTGGATACTGGTTTGATGTAGTGAATTAAAGGTTGTGATTTGCTTCCTACATTAAGTTTACACCTTAAAGTAATGGCAAGTGATAGGACTGTTAAATGAAGGAATCTTTTTTTAAACGCATTATTCTAGAAAGAGAGCAGAATCAATTTATCAGTTTTCCTGATTCATCATAAACTTTTCTGCTTATCATCGTGCCGTTTTTATAATTTTCCTCCACTCTTAACTTTCCATTTTCATGATAGCTCTTTTGAATTCCTTCTCGCTTGCCATTTTTGAAATAAAACTCATCGTTAAGTTTATTATTATAATAACCCAGATAGAGTCCATCAAAGATACCATTCTTAAAGTTTGCTTCCGTCGATAACTTTCCATTTTTTTGATACATCTTACTAACCCCCTCTAACTGTCCATTTTTATAGTTTCCTTCCATCCATAACTTCCCATTTTCGTGATACATTTTTTTAACCCCTTCTAACTTTCCATTCTTATAATTCAGTTCAAGCCATAATTTCCCATTTTCATGAAATTCTTTATGTATTCCTTCTTTAATTGCTCTAACATAGTTACCCTCTGACTTTAATTTACCACTTTGATAATATTCTTTTCTTGTTTCAGCAGAAGCAAAGGATGGGATAATTAATGTTGTGGCAAGTAGGATTATGATTAAGGGTATGCTTGGACGTATAGATGATCTCTGGACTTTAGCAAAATTAAAGCTAACAGAATGGATTTGAAAAAGCTTCATAATTTCCGCTCCCATGAGGATTAATGTCTAATGATAACATCTCAGGCCTAGAAGACAAGCGGTATTGAATTAGAATGAGGCGGGACAAAGATTTTGGGGAGGTCAGAATTAGAGGCAAATTGCAATGTTTGTTTATTGGTTTTGGTGCAGTTGTATTGTCTAATTTAAAGCTGTACCAGGAAGTGAATAAAATTCACTGCGATATAAAGATAAAACTTGACGACATAGTTAACGACATCAACGACATTAATAATCATTTGATAGATGATGAATCTCAAAAAAAACTACACCCAAAAAAGAAACGGTAATGTTGTTTTAAAAGTAGATAGAAGAAATTCCGGACAGAACACTTCACCGTACCTGTAGCCCTTTTTTTTTATCTGAGATTTTTGTGTGATGAAATTGCTGGAGTGTGCATAGACGTGCTGTGTTGGAATAGATCAAGCTCTATTGTTAAGACTTTTGCTGCCTGTTTTTAAATAATATTACTAAAGGGATTTCTTTCTTTTACCGTGCTTATTTTTTCATTATTAATGTAAAGCAGACTGTACTGAATTTTCGTATTGAACAGACTCTACTGCATTATTGTGTAGAGCAGACTGTATTGATTTATCGTATTGCTCAGCAAGAAAAGTGAGCAGTGCAAGCTCAAATATCACTAGTGCTACAATAAGAGAAAAACCGTATTTCTTAAAGAATTCATACCATTTCCCTTTTCTATTTCTTTTTGACATTTTATCTCCTCCTTCTTTTCCACTTCAATGGTTTTTTAATAATTTGTCAGAAATTAGATTAAATATGAATATATTTTGCAATTTAGATGCCACTTAAAGGATTTTTGGGCTTTCGAGGCAAGTTGATAGTATCCTCAGGTTAGAGATCTGAAGCTCTAACTATCAGTACTATAAGCCCATTTCCCTGTCAGTATTAAAATAATTTGTGATTCTGATATCTTAATATGGGTATTGCTAAAAAAATAATTCTAGCAATTTTTACTGTATTAATTGCGTATACCGGATAATCTTTCCACCTATACCGGAAAATTAGTTTCCACCTGTAGCCCTTTTTTATGTGGAAATTTTATGTGATGTAAATAGCAGGAAAGGAAAGTTTGAAGAGTAGGGGACAACTGGAGAAAAGCCAGTAATTCAGTGAAATAGAAAAAATCCAGAGAATCATTTAAACCTATAAAAATAAAGGAGTTTTCCTGATAAAGCCTTGATATTATTTCTTCGCTGAGTATTACGATCGGATTTTTCACCTTTTTTTGCTTGATGGCTTTTTTTAGTCAAAGTAGAATCATTTGTCTATGAAAAGCCGTGAAAAAAAAAGTGCACTTGTGTTATTTGCAAAAGCGCCAGTTGCAGGTGAGGTTAAAACGCGATTACAGCCTGAAATCACATCAGAAAACTCTGCCCGTCTTCAGGAAGCAATGATTAAAGATTCAATTTCTCTGATAAGTGAGATAAATAATGTGGAAAAAATCATTTATTTCCTTCCTGGTGAAAAAAAATATATATTTGAGAAGTTTACCGATGGTTTGCCGTTTCGTTTGAATTGCCAAAATGGAGTCGATCTTGGGAAAAAGATGGAAAACGCTTTTAAAGACCTTTTTAATAAAGGATTTTTTAGGGTTGTAGTTATAGGAGTGGACAGCCCAACTTTACCTAAAGAATATATAAACAAAGCCTTTATTGAACTTAATAAATCTGACCTGGTTATCGGGCCTTCTGAAGACGGAGGTTATTATCTTATCGGTTTAAAGGAAAAAGTTCTTCCAGTATTTTCTCCTGTCGAGTGGGGCAGCAATAGAGTCCTCTCGCAAACAGAGGAATTGGTCAAAAAAAATAATCTGAAACTATCAATTCTTCCTGTTCATTACGACATTGATACAATTGAAGATCTGCGGCATTTAAAAACCCACCTGAAGCTTTTGTCACGTTCCGGAGAGAATGTCCCTGTTAATACAATGAACATAGTTGATGATATTTTAAGTCCATAGTTTGGAACCACGAATTTAGCTTCGCAGATTCGCCCTATGAAGAGTACCTGCAAAGATTCCATTCAACCCTCCTAAAATGCTCTAATGATCTGTTGATTAACGGAAAAAATTTGCATCATTTTGACTGATTAAGTTTCAAAACTTAATAGAGTTAAATTTGCTATTTTACAGATCGGAGTCAATATTAATAATAAAGTGAAGAACTTTCAGAGAATTTGTGTTCCGTTTTGACTTATTTGATGAAAACGGTTGCTCTATTTATATGATATCAAGTTATTTTATATCAATAGCTTATGGCTATGAACAAAAATATTACTTTATTAATGTTGATCGGTTTTTTGCTATGGACATCTACAGTTGGGGGGGGCATAAATGCGTCGAACTCATTACAATTAAATGATAGAGCAGGCAGCAATTCTATAGCAGATTTTGATGGAGAAAAACTGGTTTATGATATCAGCTTTTTGTGGTTCAAAGATGCGGCAGTAGGGACCACAATATTTCAACAAGACAGGGAAGGATGCGTTGCTAGATTAACGGCGGAAACAAAAGGGTTTATCGGCTTTATCACAGGCTATATAAAGCACTTCTACGTGTCTCATATGAAAATGGCTGGAGAAGAGATTGGACTTCAACCATATTTGTTTGAAAAAAAAATAAATTATCAAAAAAGGGAGGAAAAAACTATTACATCCCTTGATTACGAAAAAAGAATACGATCATGGTCTACAACTAAAAATGGCAAAATCAAAGACTGGAAGTCAGAATCTATCCCATTACGAATAGTTTATTACGATATTCTCTCTACCCTTTACAACTTTAGAACTTCTTATTATGGTGAAATCCAAAAGGGAAAAGACTTTCTTATTCATGCGATCCCGGAAAAGAACGAATCGGAAATTCACATTCATGTTGGGACGAGGGAAGAGGAACTGAAATTTAAGAAGGAAGAAAATATTGAGGATAGCGAGGGATATTTTTTAATTATAAAAATTCCAAAAGAAATCTTTAAAACAAAGAACGGAGAAGTTTTAATTTGGGGGAACAAGAATCTACTGCCTTTAAATGTAATTGTGAGAGATTATATCGGTTTTGGAGATATCAGGGGTACATTAAGAGAAGCTGTGAAGGTGGATACTAAATCGTAACGGCAGTTTTATCTGTTGAAGACTAACTTTCAAATGGGTAGAGAAACATCAGTGATATCACTGATGTTGCAATCAAAGAAATTCTTGATTTATCAGAGAGTCGCTGAAAAAGAATTGCGCTTACGAGAAGGCGTTTTTATAAAGAACAATGTCCTTTTTTCCTTTTTCCATTGTAATGGCTACTATATCAAATCGGCAGTCACGGTTTTCAATACAATGTTTTCCAAGATAGTGACAAGCGCTTCTCTTTATTTTACTCTGTTTA
>DASCNB010000245.1:0-11344 GCA_036011265.1 Nitrospinota bacterium
GTTGGATTTCCGGGTGAAACAGAACAGGATTTTCAGGCTACTATTGATTTGATAACAAAAATAGAGTTTGACAGTATTTTTCTTTTTAATTTTTCTCCCAGACCTGAAACAGTTGCAGCTAAGCTACCTGGTCAGGTTAACGAAAAAATAAAACAAAAACGCTTTAATACTTTGCTTGATTTGCAAAAAAGCATAACATTAAAGTTGAATAAACGGTTGGAAGGTAAAAATCTGGACATTCTGGTGGAAGGCGAGAGTAAGACTAATTCGGATAAATTAACCGGAAGAACAAGAACTAATAAGATCGTAAATTTCACAGGGCGACAGAGACGCAGCCAAATGGAGCTATCGCTCCGAAGGACAAAAAAACTTAGTCAAAAAAACAAGATGTTGCAAGTTAGTAATGCAGGGCAGCCGAGGGCCGCAGCTGAATCAAAGTTAAATAAACCAGCGGATGACAATGAAATTTTACAAAAAGAGCATGGTCCACAAGTTAACAACACGGAAAAAGATTACTTAACGGGTAAAATCGTTCCCGTCAAAATAACACGCAGTGGAGTATATAGCCTGGATGGTCAGGTTATTACCTGAATCTTGAATGATGAATTATTAAAATTTGGTACTAAGCTCTTAATAATTATCAATGGTCGAATTTTTCTAAAAAAATAGACTTATTGACAAGATAGAAAAAAAGTGTTTAATATAAGTAAATGAGTGCTTCATTCTCAAATGAAGTAAGCAAATCAAGAAAGGAGGTATGATAATGATAGAAATGAAAATCAGAGGTTTGACTCTGGACCCGTTAACGAATATGCCTATTATTATTCTAAAAGATTCGGAAGGAAAACATGCTTTGCCCATATGGGTCGGTATTTTTGAAGCTAACGCAATCGCGCTGGAGATGGAAAGCATTAGCACGCCACGACCAATGACCCATGATCTGATAAAAAATATCCTGGCAGAAGTTAAAGCCACTGTTTCCCATATTGTTATTGATGAACTTAAAGACAATACTTTTTATGCTAAAATTTGTATAAAAGTAAATGGGAATGAATCTAATGTCGATTCCAGGCCAAGTGACGCGATTGCTCTGGCGTTAAGGCTTAAAGTCCCGGTTTATGTGGAAGAAAAAGTTGTTGAAGAAGCCAAGAGTATTGACCTGTCTGAAAAAAATATTGATTTAACAGATAAATCAAGCCTTGAAGATCCCTCCAAATGGAAAAAATGGCTGGAAAATCTCAAGCCTGAAGATTTTGGCAAATATAAAATGTAAAAAATGCGTATTAGTTAGAACTATAGTTTCGCATCACGGAAAATTGTAAAACTAGAAACACATAGAAATTACGTGACACTGATTATTTATAATTTGATTATAAAATCATAATAAATCTGTGAAAATCTGTGTCAAATAATTTAATTCCTTTAGATCTTTCGTAACAACTCCTGATATGTCAGTCAAATCTGTTTCTTTTCAAGTAAAAACAAGTGGGAGAACGGATATTCTCGACATTACTAATAAAGTTCTAAAAGAGGTATCTGAGTCAGGAATAACGGATGGAACAGCAACGGTATTTATACCGGGTTCTACCGCAGGGATTACTACCATTGAATATGAATCCGGTGTAGTGAATGATTTAAAAAAGGCTATTGAAAAATTAGCTCCGGCAGGAATCCATTATGACCATGATTCCCGCTGGGGAGACGGCAATGGATATTCCCATGTCCGGGCAGCTTTGTTAGGAGCTTCTCTGTCGGTACCTTTTATCAAAGGTGATTTGAAGTTGGGTACGTGGCAGCAGATTGTTGTTCTGGATTTTGACAACCGACCGAGATCCAGAAGTATTTTAATTCAAATTGTAGGCGACTAAAAATTAAAGAAATAACAAAAAACAAATCACGGAGTAAAAAATACATAGGCATGTTGTTTGAGTGTTGTAATGTTTACCAGAGAATTTATATAAATAAAAAGAAAACCGCTTATACTGGTAATTGTCCAAAATGCTATAAAAAAATTGAAATCATGATTGCTTTGCATGGTACAAGTGCCAGGTTTTTTAAGGCAATATGATGGATTTACCTACCTCAATAATTCCTGATAAAAGGCCTTCTGTCTGGATTTATCAGATTTTTAACCTGAACTCTCTTATTATCATTTCTTTCATAACGATCATTGTTCTGGTTGAAATTAAATTCGACTTTACGGAAAAAATGACAGGAGATTTTCTGAAATGGAATAATCATAAAAGACAAAAACTCGGCCGAATGTGGAATGCTGAACGGCAAAGTGTTACGGCCATGGGACAATTAAGCGAGCTTATTGTTGAGAAAGAAGAAAAGCGAAAAAGAATTGAAACGATAGAAATTTTTAGCGAACTGTTTGAATTTCTAAAAAAAGACCGCTTGATTCGTTTAACAAAAGAGCAGTTTGTAAAAATTTACAGCAGCCTTCCATCAACTATATCAAATAAAATTATTGATCCCTACAACCTGATTAATTATTTTCATCGTTCCGATTGGGTTAAAACTTTTGTGTTTCAAAAGGAAACGGGAATTGAAATCGTAATGGTCGATGGAAAGTTTGGAGTGCTGAAGAGTATTTTGATTTCAGGAAAGGACGCAAATTATCTTGAAAATTTTGGTAAAACAATTCTAACTTCCCTGGAAAACCTTGAGGAACTGAGTAGCAGAATTTATGACGTCAGTGAATTCATGGACGCCATTTATAAAATGAGTCAGAGCGCGAGGGACAAGATTCTTTATGACCCTATTAATTTCTTACGCTGGGGAAACCGTCTTAAAAGGGTAGGGATATCTGAAATTTCGGAGGATAACCTCGTTAAAATCGGATTTGAAATTCATACCTTGAATAAAAAAGAAGTTGTGATAGTTTATGTAGACGATTTTCTTATATCAAATCTGATCCAACATCTTTCTGGTGAAGAATTAGTGGCAGCAGATGATTTTTTGCGGGAAGAATTGACTGACGATTTGTAATCGTAATTTAAAAATGCTTTCAAGAGGCGACTATTACAAAGCATCTGTTTAAAGTATTTTTTCAACTATTCCTTTTTTTATCGATAACAGGGTCCATTGTTCTCTTTATCTTTTTTCTTCAATTTTCTTCTGAAATTCCGCAAATTCCAAAAAGTCTTGGAATAATTAATCTCAGTCTTCCTACAGAAATTTACTCTGACCGGGGTAATCTTATAACGAAGCTGGGGGGCCGAAGTAGAGTTCCACTGGAAAAAATATCCCTTCACTTTATTCAGGCTGTTATTGCCACGGAAGACAGCCAGTTTTACGAGCATTCAGGAATCAACAAGCGGGGAATAATAAGAGCCATAATTAATAACTTAAAAGCGAGAAAGATAGTACAGGGCGGAAGCTCCATTTCGCAACAGTTGGCAAAAAATCTTTTCTTTTCTTTTAAAAAAACCTGGAAACGTAAGATTTACGAAGTACTCGTTGCGCTGCAATTCGAATCTTCTTATACGAAAGACGAGATTATTGAAGCTTATTGCAACCAGATTTATTTTGGCGCCGGGGCTTATGGTATAGAAGATGCGGCGCAAACTTTTTTTGGGAAACATGCTGATGAGTTAAACCTTGCAGAAGCAACCCTGTTGGCTGGCCTGCCGAATTACCCTTCAAAATATAATCCATACCGCCGGGAAAACCTTGCTTTCGAAAGACAAAAGAAGGTTCTTTCCCGAATGGTGAAAGTAGGTTTTATAGGGCAAGAAGAAATGGATGCAGCGATTGAATTTCCTATTGTTTTTAGAAAGCCTAATGAAATTTCTAAACAAAATTCTTATTTTATTAATTATGTTATTGAAGATATTGAAAAAAGATATGGGAAGGAACTTTTATATTACGGAGGCCTGAAAATATTCACTACTCTTGATGCCAGATTGCAAAGAGTGGCTCAAAAGGTAACGCGTGATCATCTTGAATACTTGGATAAATTATTAGCTCGGGGTGAAGAACGAAATAATGTCGACGACAAAACAGAAAAAAAGAAATCCTTGCAGGGAGCTTTAGTTGCAGTTGCTCCGGGGACAGGGGCCATTCAAGTGATGGTTGGTGGCAAAGATATCTCCTTGAGCCAGTATAACCGTGCTGTTTCCAACAACCGTCAGCCCGGTTCCGGATTTAAACCATTTGTGTATTTTTCCACTCTCCAGAAACTGAACTATTCACCTGCAACGGTTGTAAAAGACGAGCCTGTAATTTTTAAAATTAGCGGTTCAAGCGATTGGGAACCGCTAAATTTTAATAACAAATTCTCCGGCAATATTATCCTGAAAAAGGCGCTTATGGATTCGATTAATGTTATTTCTGCAAAGCTTATTGACCAGGTTGGTGCAGAAACAGTTATTAAGAATGCCGAGAAATTTGGAATTCAAAGTCATTTGAAAAAAAATATGTCTCTGGCTCTTGGGACATCACCTGTTTCACCGTTAGAAATGGCGTCCGCTTTTACTGTTTTTGCCTCGGGAGGGGGCTATGCGGAGCCTTTTGCGATCAAAAGGATTGAAGATTTTCGCGGCAATGTTCTGGAAGAGAAATTTCCCAGGTATGATCAGGTTTTTAATCCCCAACTTGTTTATTTAATGGTAGATATGATGAAAGGGGTTGTGGATGATGGCACTGCTAGAAAGATCAGGAGAATGGGCTTTAACAGACCGGCAGCTGGTAAAACAGGAACTACCAATGATTTCAGAGACGCCTGGTTTACCGGATTCACGCCCACTCTTTCAACCTCCGTCTGGGTGGGGTATGATGACGCGACTTCAATGCAAAACAAACGGGGGATTAGAATTACCGGCAGCCAGGGAGGAATCCCTATCTGGGTAAATTTTATGAAAGAGGCAATGAAAGATGATCCGGTTAAAGATTTCCCTGTTCCGGATAATATTGAGTTTGCGGATGTTGATCCGAAAACCGGATATCTTGTACATGAAAATAGTAACTCTGCTGAAAAAATCCAAGTAGCTATCTTAAAAGGGACGTCACTTAATCAATTGCTTCTTGAACTGGAAAATGAGACTGCTGAATAATTTAGAAGCGGGAGCCGTAGAGGGAAAAAATTTTTTGCTCACTTGAGTAGTAGCTCCATTTAATTATCGGCAAAGCTGAGCTTAGCTCTGTCATCCATGGACTCAACATGACAGCAAACTTTTTAAAATATCTAACTGCCAGGCTGGCTTTAGCTTTCTTTGTTTTTCTTGTTGCAAGTTATACTTCAATGTATATTTTATACGAGCAAGTAGGCGAAGAAAGATATAACTCCATCTTATGGCCTGTCATAGCAATTTTCTCTCTTCTAACCCCATCAGTTATTTTGAGTTACGTGGGGAAATTAAGATTTAACGGTTTTATGATTAGAGCGGCTGGATATGATCTGACCCTTGATTCAAGTAAAGCTATGAAGCGGTTTGAAAGACTTTTACACTTTGCCTCTTCCTTTTATTTTTTTCCAACCACCACTGAAAAGTTATTGAAACAAATATATCAAGAGTATTCGAAACTCTTTCTGGGTTTGCATGCCCGATCCAGGGCAGCCCAGGAAGTGTATGAAGAAACGATTCTGCGGCATCCCGGTGACGTCAACCTTCAAAATATATTGCTTGATATATATAATGAAAAAGAAAATTTATCTAAAAATGAGTTTAAAATTGGTTTTCATGTATTTAAACATTCCCTGGACAACCGGAAAGTCATTGAATTACTTTCTAAATACTATATTAAAAAAAATATCTTTGATTTTAATTCACAAGAAATATTTTTCAAATCAATTAAATTGAATTTGTCGTCAAAGGAGAAAGCAGTAGATTTTCTTATTTTAAAACTGATCGAACTGCAAAGAGAGGATGATTTTGCTGCTGAAGTTTACTTAACGGCATTTTCAGAATATTCAAACCAGAGCGAACCTGTAATGGAAGCAATTATAAAACTTTCACTCGCCCGAAAAGAGAAAGGGCGCACAGATGATCTTTCACAAAAAATTTATAAAACTTATGAAGGAATTTCAGAAAATGTAAGAAAACAAATTGAAGAACGCATTTCAAAAGATCCCCTGGGGAAAGAGGACGTATTTTCTACTCAAAAAGAATTTATTAAAGAAAAAATATCAAGCCTGTTTCAAAAAATGCTTGATCCAATCAAAACCATTAAAATTTCTTTTAAAACCGGCATCCTTAAATTCCAGAAATTTAGATTTTTTAACATGAGTTGGCTAAAAAAGCGCTCTTCCATAGTTTTCTCTATCATGAGTTTAGCAGCAATTTTGTTAGTGGTCATGGTAGTATTGCCAGGAAAAAAAAATTCAAAACCTTCTTTAAACCTTTTAAATATAAACCCACAATATTCCATGTACGAGTCAAAGCTCCCTTATTCCATCCAAGTGGCGGCGTTTAAGACGTTAAAAAAAGCTGAAAAGGTTATTGACGTTTTGTATGCGAAAGGCGAAAAGGCTTATTATACTAAAACCAGCGAAAAATCCGCATGGTACCGGATACGTATCGGGGAATTTAAAACCAAAAAAGAGGCAAAGTTTTATGCGGAAAAATTATTGAAAAAAAAGCTGATAAAGGGGTATTTCATTACTAACTTTGAGCCCGGGTTTATCAAAATAAATGAAGGATAAAATAACAGAATTTTATGATAATTTTAATATAGACGTTTTTCAAAATTTTTTGCAGGATATGGACTTGTTGTCCCTGTTAAGCCATCCTGCTGTTGTGTCTGTATGCATTGTGTTAGGGTTATTATCTATTTATAGACAATGGAGACTCATTATTATAACTTTTCTGTCCTATACATTTCTTTATGGTTATCTTTTTGTTACGTTTGTTATCGTAAAAAATTCTGAATTATCTTCTTTAGCAACTTTTTCCCTGTTTTTTTTCTCAATATTTCTTTTAGCCGGTCTCGGCTTTTACAAGCACTTAAAAGATAGAGGCCAAGAGAGAGTCGTTTCGGTCATTAGTCACGGATTGTAAGGCATGAAACAGCAAATCTCAATAACTAAAACTAGAATGACCAATCGCAGAAACTCTCCTTTGGGTGAATCTTCGAAGCTAATTTTACTTGGCTTCATAAATTGGAAGCGTGTGAGCGCCATCAGGGATGATATATGTGAAATAGTTTTCATCTAAGAAGTCTTCAGTTCTGAAAAAGGCTTCTTCAATATTTTCGGCAGGGATTAAATTCATACTAATAATATCCTCTTCTCTTAAAGACGAAACCAGTATTATTTTGACCGCTTTAGCCTTTAAGTATGTTGAAAAAGCGGTTTGTCCATTGATCTCAAACGTCGTATGGAGATTTTGCAAAAAGCTTTCTCTTTCCGTATGCTGAAACCAGTTGAGGAAGGTAGAGTTTCCAAACCCTTCAGCGCATTCAGCTAAAACAATCATCACCCCGCCTTCTTTAACAGCTTGAAACGCGTGTTCAATGGATTTGTGGGTTTGAATAAAATTTACATCTCCCGGATAGCCGCCACAGGAGACAATTACAAGATCGGCTTTTTCTCTGATTTTCACACTACAGTGATTCATAAAAAAATTGCACCCTTTGTTGTGTGCCTCCCTTAGTTCGCCGGCCACCGCACGAATGATTTCACCTGAAGTATTAGTAATAGTGTTAATAAGAAAATCAGGAGAGAGCTTATTTGCGGTATCCAAAATATCCTCTTGCATGGGATTATTTTCCATTTGACCGGCATAGGTTTTAGGTTTTGTTCCGTAACCCGCCGTCTTAAGAACTAACTTATGGAAGGCCATACATGACTCCCTCGCAGCGACGCCCGGCAATAAAGCTTTTCCTCCCCCTCCAAAACCGGCTAAATAATGAAAAGTAATATTTCCCGTAAGGATAAGTCCATCCGCTTTCAAAACATTTTGGTTTATCAAGAGAGGGGTGCCCCTGAGAGTTTCACCGATGTATTCCATTTGATCCCGATTATCCGGATCGTGGTCAAGTATTGCTATTCTTCGAGCAACTTCCTCACCAACGATAGCTTTTCTTTCTGTATCTGTTTGTGCTCTATGGATTCCTAAAGCAAAAAGAATGGAAATCTGGGAATCACGGATGCCGGCTTTATTTAAACGTTGGAGCAGAATGGGTAAAAAAAATTCCGCGCCCGTGGAGCGGGTAATATCTGAAACAACAATTAAAATCCGGTCATCAGCAAAAAATATCTGATCAAAGGCGCTACA
This sequence comes from Nitrospinota bacterium, assembly GCA_036011265.1. Classification (GTDB taxonomy): domain Bacteria; phylum Nitrospinota; class Nitrospinia; order CAJXCL01; family CAJXCL01; genus CAJXCL01. The sequence goes on from DASCNB010000245.1 coordinate 8,223, forward strand.
TCCTGAAGGTTTGTCAATGACACTCGCTAAATACTGTTCAGTATCTGATACCGGTTCGATTTTAGCGGGTTTAAGGATTTCGTAATATTCATTTTTTAAACTAAATGATACACTGGTTTTGCCGTATTTTAGCGTGAGTGTTTTCATAGTGTGAAAGTGCTTGCGAACGCAGTATCAGCCTTGTCCTTGATCGTAACATAGAGCTCTGCTGCGGGGAAGTTCAATATAGTATCATTTTATTAAAAACTCGGCAAATTAGCCCCTGGATTTTTGCGGATTAAGTTTCATTTTTTTCAGCAGACTACCTCTCAATTCGCAAGCTATTTAATTTGCAAATAGCATCAAGTTTGTATTGAAAAAAATATCAACACTACTGTAAATATAAATAATTATCAACTCGCATATTAACCTTTCCTTCAGTGTTCTTTTGTCCTAAACTTTGTGCAAGATTATTTTATGTGAACAATGTAATATTTAGTAGAAGAAATTTTATTGAAAAAAAATTAGTTCAATTAGAGATATTTGTGGCTTTTGTCTTTAATATTTTTCGGGGGGAAGGATTATGATAAATCTTAAAAGAAGGCCCTTTTTTTTATTAATTAATAAATCCTTTAATTTCCTGAATCGTCAATCGCAAATCGTAAATCGGCAACTCTATGCCCTCTGTCTTCTGTCCTCTGTCTTATGTTTTTTATGGCTATCTTTTGTTCCAGCCAGCGCTTAGGAAAAGTCTGCAGCAGTATCTGAAATCCCGTTCGGAGAGGAGGAAGCTCTTTTCTGGGGGGAAGAAGAGAAGATTATTTCCGCCACAAGGTATATAAAAAGACTCAGGGAAGCTCCTGCTATTGCTTCAGTTATAACCGCGGAACAGATAAGGAACATGGGGGCGAGAAACCTGATGGATATTCTGAAAATTGTGCCGGGTATAGGGACTTATATGGAGTTTGTGGGCATGCAAACAATTGATGTAAGAGGTATGAAGACTGCAAACGCGGAAAAGGTCTTGATTATGATTAATGGTTTTGGTGTGCATGATAATATTTTTGGCAGCGCGATGCAGTATAACGACAACCTGTTTGTGGATAATATTAAGAGGATTGAGATTATAAGAGGACCCGGTTCAGCTATGTATGGCAGTAATGCATTTGTCGCTGTAATAAACATTATAACAATGAACTCGGATGATATTGATGGGGTCAGGTTAAACGCGGGTGGTGGAAGATTTGGTACACAAAAATATAACCTCCTGTTTGGAAAGAAATTAAAAAAACTTAAAGTGTCAGGTTCCTTTGATTATTATAAAACCGATGGACCCGGACTGCTGGTTGAAGAGGACTTTCAAACATCTCTGGATGGAGCACTTGGAACAAGCGCGTCAATAGCCCCAGGCAAAACGGATGACTGGATAGATAAATATGATTTAAACCTCGATCTCTCTTTTAAGGATTTTAATTTTAAAGGTAAATATATTAAAAAGGAGATGGGTCCGTACATAGGACCTGCTTACGCGCTTAATGATGAGTCTGTCATAAAAAACAGTCAATGGCATGGAGTGCTTGGTTATGAAAAGTCTTTAACAGAAAATTTAAACCTGGCAGTAAAAGGTTACGCGAAACAAAGTGAACAGGATAAATACTGGGAAGCTTTTCCGGAAGGCGTTAATCTCGGGAAAGGAGTATTTACAGATGGAAATATAGGACATCCCATTATAAAGAACAGAACCCTGGGTACGGAACTGGCAGTGGACTATCTTTTATTCAACAATCATAAAATAACAGCGGGCGGGTTATTTGAGAATATAGATCAATTTCATGTGAGTGTAAGTGCCAATTCTGATTCTGTTACAAACGCGCCGCTGACGGGAGGACTTCAAGACATAACAGCAACTCAAAACTTTAACCGGGAAGTAGACAGGGACGTCTGGGCTTTATTTGCCCAGGATGAGTGGAATATTATGAAATCGCTTAATTTGACTCTTGGCGTCAGGCATGATCATTATAGTGATTTTGGTGGAACAACGAACTTTAGGACAGGTCTTATCTGGAGCTTTAGCGATAATGGAGAAATAAAGCTCCTCTTTGGCGAGGCATTCAGGGCCCCGAACTTTGTAGAGCTTTACAATATAAATAACAATTCGGTCCTGGGAAATCCAGACCTCACGCCGGAGACAATTAAAACGTATGAAGCGGGCGTGGAATACAGATTCGGGAATTTTTTAAAAACCAATCTCAACTACTTTCATTATCAAATAAAAGATTTAATACAGCTTACTACTACAACCGCTGGCAGGGAATATAATAATATTGGTAAAGTAAAATCAGATGGTGTCGAAGTTGAGTTTAAATCCATCTGGAGTGAAAATTCATACGGATACGCAAATTACTCCTATCAGTATAGCAGAGATGATACAGGCGCTGTATTGGAGGACGTCCCGAGACACAGGGGAAATATTGGATTAAACCTCGGCATGGGAAAATATATTAATGCCAATGCGAACCTGTTTTTAACGGGAAGTAAAAAGAGACCATCGGGAGATACCAGGAGCTCTCTGCCCGGTTATGCCCTTGTTGATCTCACGCTTATCGGAAAAAATTTTTATAAAACAACAGAGATAAGAGCGTCTATACATAATTTATTTGATAAAAAATATGTAGACCCTGCCCCCCAGAGTAAAATCCCCAATGATTTTCCGAGACCCGGCATAGAATTTATGATTGACTTGAGCTATTCATTTTAAATAAATGTCTGATAACAAATCATGTAATAATATTTTTTTCTATTCTAACGCCGAAACTATTTTATGAATGTTCTGCTAATAAATTCCAATATGCTCAAACCACCTATAACTCCGCTGGGATTGGCTTATGTAGCAAAAGCTACAAAAGACGCGGGGCATACAGTTGCTGTCCTGGATTTGAATTTTTCTGATGATATTGAAAAAGATATTAAAGAGACCGTTAAATTTTCCCCTGACGTCATAGGGATGACATGCCCCCAGTATTTGTACCACTCTTAGAGTTAGTTCCATTTCATTATTCCTTCATCTAATGCGTAGCATAAAATGAAGGAATCGGCTCAATAAATTCCGGTGCTGGTGGTTTATAACCTAAAGAGCTATGAGG
>DASCNB010000246.1:0-3902 GCA_036011265.1 Nitrospinota bacterium
CGTTTTTTAATTGTGCCATTTAATAAAGAATTTAAAGGAAGTCAGGCCGATAGAACTCTTGGCAAAAAACTAATTTTGGAACTGGACGGGATTTTCAACTGGGCATTGGCAGGATTGAAGCGCTTATTTGAACAAGATCACTTTACCAAATCAAAGGTTTTAGATGACATGCTCAAACAATATAAGCGTGATAACAATCCAGTAATTTCTTTTCTTGAGGATCATTGCATTATTAATCCCAATCTTTCTATTGAAAAAAATAAAATTTACGAAACCTATAAGGATGATTTTTGCAAAAATAATGGATATAAATCCTTTGGCAATAGTCAATTTTTTAAAGAATTAAAGCGGCAAGTTCCGCAAATTTCAGAAAGTCAACCGCGAGAAGACGGAGTGAGAATCAGGATTCTTGAAGGAATTTCACTTAGAAATGATGGCTAATTTGGCACAACTGAACTCAATTTCACCCGTGCCATTGCCTGTGTCAGAAATCGTTATTTTTCAACAAAAAGGAGAAAAAGGGCTGTTTTGGCACAGGTGGCACAACTGAATCTATACTTAAGAGAAAGTACGAAATTTAGTTAAAAATAGATGAAAAACTAATAAAAAAAGGAAAAATAAATTGTTTAGCTTAAATAGGATTTCACCTGTTCCACCTGTGCCAGCAAATTTAAAAAAGGTGTTGAAATGAAGATTTTATCGAACCTAAATTTTGAAAATTCAAATGAGTCGCAAGTAAAAATTGAGGAAAAAAACAGGACACCGGGTAGGGAAATTTTACCCGAAACCTCATCTTCTTTAGCTGAAAAATATTCAAATATGAAATTAGACGAATTCGGAAAAACAGACATTGTTTTGAAAATTTATTCTCATATCTTAGGTGAAACCATTTATTTTGCTTCCAATGAAGTCGCAATTCAAAAATGTGGCACTATAGCGGGATCGGTATATTCTGCATTGGAGTTAAGACGATTAATCCAAAATAAGGTATCTCAGAGCGGATTAAAGGCAATCAACGAATCAAAAAAGGTATTTAGAGGGAGTGTCATTAAATGATTGAAAAAGATTTTTTAAACAACTTAACCATTGTGATTGATAGCAGGGAACAAAAACCGTATACCTTCCCCGGATATAAGACGGTAGTCCAAGGAATGTCAATTGGTGACTATGGGTTACAAAACTGCACGGATATAGCGGTTGAGAGAAAGAATGTTGATGATCTCATTGGTTCATTAACAAAAGGCCGGGACAGGTTACAGAAGGAATTACAGAAGGGTTCACAGCTTCCTTACTTTGCTTTAGTGATAGAAGCGTCCTTATCAGACCTTGCTAATGGAAACTATCAAAGTTCAATGTTGCCTAACAGTGCTGTCCAGACCCTATTGTCTTGGTCTGTAAAACATAACACTCATATCTTTTTTTGCGACAACAGAGAATATGCAGAGCAAATAACACTATCACTACTTTTAAAATATGGACGCATGCTTTATCAAAAGTATAATTGTTGGCAAAAGTTAATTGTTAACCACATTAATTAAGTAAACCACGGTTAAATTAAAGGGAAAGTAGAAAACAATCTTTTGAATAAGCTATTTAAACGTGTTTAACCCTTTCAGTTTAGTCAGATAGTTTTTTTTAATTAACTATTCAACTTTGAGGTTGAAATGAGGATACGCAAAATAAACGATCAGCAATTAATTGCTTTGCATAAAAAAGGTGTGAGCCAGAACAAGATAGCAGAAAGATTTGGAGTCAGCCCTGCCGCTGTTTCAAAGCGTCTTAAATTTTTAGGAATGAAAACGCCTGCCAGCTTTCAAAATTTGACTGAAAAGGAGAAAAGTTTTTGTCTGGAATATGCCCAGGGAAAATCAGCAACAGCGGCAGTCATGTGTAGCCATGATGTTTCAAGTCGAGATTCCGCCAAATCATACGGATCAACCTTGCTCAAAAAACCGAGCATCAAATCTGCTATTTCTGACATCGTTAATTTTTATTCCCCGAAGCACGCCAGGGCAGAGAAATTGGCACAGCACATTCATGAGGGCTCAGAACCTGCGAGCCTGAAAGGTTTGGAGTTGTCTTTCAAATTAGACAAGAGCTTTGAAGATAATCAGAAAGTGATAAACAGCTGGAACTTTGTACCCAGAGAAGATTTCGACAAGCTTGTTCACTCTTTAGGACTATATATTGATGCTACAAAGCTTCTTGGTGAATTACGGAGGAATTATCCCCCTGAATATCGTACACAGAAGCATGAGGAACTTTTGAAAGCCTTGCGTGAAACAATTGACATGCTAATGAAACGGTATGAAGAAGAATACGGTAAGTTTGAAAATCCAGAGTTTGTAAAAATGATTAACGATATAAATAAAAGAATGTGATTCTGCCAAGAAATAACTGAGAAATTTCTACTATGATAACAATCGAAATTCCAATAAATAGTGAGACTATAAAAATTAACGTTGATGATGCCAGGCAGGCAGTTAGCTTTATCAAAGGGCTATATAAAGGGGATAGCGGCGTAAGTTTTGAAACCCCAAATATTACCACCGTAGTCACGAAGAAGAAAAAACGGTTTGTCCAGGATAAAGTTAAAAATATTTTTGACTCTCTTAAAGATTCTGAGCATAATTCAGGCGGGGATACTGGATCAAGTCAGGCTCGGAAAGGGGGAAAGAAATTATGAGTCTGATCCTAAGAAACAATACATGGCATGTCGATATAATGCTTGACGGACAAAGAATAAGGCAAAGCACCGAAACAACTAACAGGAAGCTTGCTCAAAAAATTCACGCTAAGATTTATAGTTCAATCATCGAAGGCAAATACTATCCTAAATCAACAGGTGAGAATAGATTGTTTTGTGAAATGATGGAAAAATTTGTAAAAGAACATAGACAGTATCGAGGCAAAATAATTTCACAAAATACGAAAGAATCTTATGCTCATTCTCTAAAGCATTTGCTTCCTGTTTTTGCAGAGATACCTTTGAAAAAAATAACATCAGAACGAATTGAAAGGTACATGAATGACAGGGAAACAGAAGGAGCTTCTCCAGGATCAATTAATCGTGAATTCTCTTTACTGTCCGTTGCTTTCAACAATGCCATAAAGTGGAAATGGAGAAAATTTAACCCGTGTAAAGATATTGAAAAATTGCCTGAAGACAACCAACGGATAAAGTATCTATCTGCAACTGAAGTTACGAAGCTTTATGCAAAACTTCCCGAATATCTGAAGCCAATAGTTACTGTCGCACGTTTTACTGGTTTAAGGATATCAAATATTCTTGAGCTTACTTGGGAGAAGGTAGACCTCTTCAGAAAAGTAATTATTATTGGTAAGACTAAAAATGGTGAACCTTTGGGAATTCCAATGAACCATACCGTAAGTAAAACTTTAAATAGCCTTGCTAAGCTACTGAAAAATAACACAGGTCTTGTTTTCCAAAACGAAGCAAATAGGAAGAGGTCGAGGCATAATGTTTCAAGTGCATTTACAAGGGCTTGCAGAAGAGCCGGGATAGAGGATTTCCGTTTTCACGATCTAAGACATGATTTTGGTAGTAACCTTGTTCAAAGGGGAATAAGCATTTACTCTGTTAAAGAATTAATGGGCCACAAGGATGTGCGAACGACGCAGAGATATGCTCACCTTTCACCTGATAAATTGAAGGTGGATATTGCTGCATTGGATAAACCAATGACACAAATTTCCCACAAGCCACTTCAACCTAAGTCTGGAACGTTGCAACCTATTGAAAAAAAAGTCGGGGCGAGAGGATTTGAACCTCCGACCACTTGACCCCCAGTCAAGCACGCTAGACCAGACTGCGCCACGCCCCGAAACCTTAAAAAAATTCCAAATAACGATTTACAAAAATACAAAAAATCTCAAACAAC
>DASCNB010000247.1:0-4111 GCA_036011265.1 Nitrospinota bacterium
GTTTAGCGCAATTGCCGGAAATGCGTCTTGGGATAATCTTGCCTCTTTCTGAAATCATAGTGCGAAGAATTTTTACATCTTTATAGTCTACCCAATCCATTTTCTCAGTACAAAACCGGCATACTTTAGCAATCATGTAAGTTTTTGTTGATGGCCTTCTTCGTTTCTTATATTTCATTAAACCCCCGTAAATTGAACATGATTAAAACGGAACATCTCCTTCAGTTTCTTGTTTCATTTCTGGTTTTTGAACGTCAGAGTTACTCTTGCTTTCAAAAGCGCCACTATTTTTCGATGAGCTGGATAAAAACTGGATGTTGGTGGCTACTACTTCATGTTTACTTCTTTTTTGGCCCTGTTCTGTTTCCCATGAACGAAAACTAAGCCGTCCTTCAATATGGGCTGAACTGCCTTTATGCAAATATTCAGAACAATTCTCAGCCTGTTTTCCCCAAACCGTAATATCTATAAAACAAACTTCGTCTTTCCATTCATTGTCCTGCTTAAACTTTCGGTTTACGGCAATGCCAAAGCCGGCAACTGCAGACCCGTTAGCCGTATACCTCAATTCGGGGTCTCGTGTTAAATTTCCTAATAAAAATACCTTGTTAACTCCTGCCATGGTTCAGTCTCCTATATTGGCCTCTTTTGATTTTTTGCTGTTATTAGTTTTCTCTGATTCGTGATTGTTATCAGTAAGACTGTTAGGTTTTGAAACTTTAGAAGTTGTATCGGTGCCATTCTCCGGTAGAGGAACAAAATCAGTTTGTTTCTTGAAATCAGTAACTTTTATAGTTAGAAACTTGATAATATGCTCTGATAACCGGTAGAAATTTTCAAGGGGATTGATAAGTTTTGCCGGAGCCTCAAGTCTAATTAAGACGTAGTAACCATATTGTTTCTTTTTGACGGGGTAGGCTAATCGTTTTTTTTCCCAGCGCTCGGTTTCAAGAACTTTTCCTCCATTTTTTGTGATTAGTTCTTCAACCTTTTTTATAGTTTTATCTATCTCAGCGTCAGGTAGGTCTGGTGTGAGTATAAATATTGATTCGTATTTCAGATTATTTCACCTCCTCCCGGTCAAAGGCCCTAATTGAAAAATTAGAGCGAGGATTTTATTAAAGCTAAAAAGAATATTTCTTGTCATCTTTACATAGCCTGAGAAAGAAATCAAGGAAGATTTTAAGAAACTTAAATCCGTTTTACTCTGCAATGGAAATAATGAAATAGAAAAAATAATGGTTTTAATAAGTCGGGAGAGTGGGTTCTTGGTTAATGCATTTATTTCAATGTTTCCGGGAAAAAAAGCCGGTAGGAGTTAGGATAAAAGCCTTAATCTCAGTGTGTTGTAGAAGTTCTGGTAAGCTCAAGAAATTCTTTTACTGTTTTTACTACGTAATCAATTTCTTTTTCTTTTAATTCCGGGAACATTGGTAGAGATATAGTTTTTTGTGAAATTTCACTGCTTACCGGAAAATCTTCTGCCGAAAGGCCTAAATACTCGAAAGATTTCTGAAGATGGACCGGAATTGGATAATGGATGGAAGAAGATATGCTACGGCTATTTAAGAATTTCTGGCACCCTTTCCGATCGTTTACCAAAATCGTATAGAGGTGATATACGTGTTTGTTGTATGACTCTCTAAAAGGAGTTCCAAGGTTACAGTTGGAGAGAAGCTTATTGTACCGCTGTTCTGCATGTTTGATTCTCATGTTGTTCCATTGATCAATATACTTCAACTTCACTCTCACTATAGCAGCTTGAAGTGTGTCCAGCCTGCTGTTAAAGCCAATCAACTCATGGACATATTTTTGTTTGCTCCCGTGAACTCTCAACATTTTTATTTTTTCAGCAATTTCTTTATTGTTCGTAAAGACCATTCCGCCATCGCCATAGGCACCGAGATTTTTTGATGGGAAAAAACTTGTACAACCCGCATCTCCCAGGCTTCCCAGTTTTTTATTTTTATATTCTCCTCCAAAAGCCTGGGCAACATCTTCAATCACTTTTAACTGGAATTTTTTGGCAATTTCTAAAATAGGTTCCATCTCAGCTGCCTGCCCGTACATGTGAACAGGAATAATTGCTTTAGTCTTTTTTGAAATTTTCTCTTTAATTTTTACTGGATTAATATTAAATGTTTTGGGATCGATATCAACAAAAACCGGAGTAGCTCCGCAGTATGTGATAGCCTCACATGTGGCAATAAAAGTAAAAGGAGTGGTAATGACTTCATCTCCGGAACCGATACCGCAGGCCAAAAGAGCAAGGTGGAGGGCGTCTGTTCCAGAGGCGACACCAATAGCATAATTAACGTTCAAATACTGCGCCGCTTCTTTTTCAAGAGCATCTACATCAGGCCCTAATATAAACTGACCGCTATCCAGAACCCTATGAACTGCGGCATCAATTTCATTTTTAATGTTTTGATACTGGAGATTAATATCTACTAATTTTACATTCATAATACCTACAGGTTTTTATGCAGAAGTTCTTCAGATATCTTCTTGCCGATAGACCCTATTCCTTTAAGAGTGAATAAAAAGAAAAACTTATTTTCTGTTTGTTTGTCTCCGTTAATATGATTGTTTCGGTTTATAAAATCAAAAGAGACGTCCCAGCATTGTGCGGAATATTTTAAACTAAAATCATTTTCCACAAATTCGTTATTTAATTCGTCATAGCGGGCGCTGTATTTAGCCCTCCATCCTTTTTTTAAATCCAGTCCGAGTGACCCCAGGATAAAAGTGGACTGATCTCTTGTATAACGTCTTTCAAAATACAGGGACCAAAAACTTTCCGGCTGTATTCCTAATTCGACATTTGCGGTCTTTAAAAGACGATCATATACATCAAAAGTCCCATCAAAATTTAAGCGAAGGGGCGTCCAGATGTGACTGTCAATGTCCCAGCGAACATCGGAAAAAGGACGCCGCTCGGTTCCCGCGGATAACGTTTTCGTGGCTTCACGGAAATCATAGCTCTGGCTGAGTTCAAACCGTATGGCTTCTTCAGTAATAAAAGAATCTTTATCGAGCCTTAATTTTTTGAGAAATCGATTGGTTAAAGAATATTCCACAATGCTTAAGGGAGCAACATTATCTATGCCGTCAAAAACAATGATTTTATCTCGATCATCATTATCCATCTCAGGGATATACCTGTATATCACTCTCGGTTCAATAAGATGCTTCACTTTTGGTACAGCAGAATTATTATAGTTGAATATCTTAAAGAATTTCGGCCCTTCAAAAACCGTGACTATATCATATAATCCTCTTGAAAAGCTTCCGGTTTTATTTCCACTGATATCATTGCCTTCACTGTAGTATGTTTCTCTAATTCCGATTGTTGGGGTAAATGTCATCCAGGGTAAAGAGGTAAAAGGCAGTGACAACTGTGGATGAATGTCGAACCGCTGAACAATATTGCTCGTAGAACCGATTTTCCTGTCAAATCCAGTATAAGAAGATTCCATATTAAAATAGAAGGGTGTCTTACGTATTTTTTCTCTTTGGTTTCTGAAAGTGACTTGCGGCAAAAGACTGTACTTTTCTTCCCTGTCAAACTCAATACTCTTTCGATATCGGCTTAAAACTTCCAAAGAACGGTTCTCCCAGTTTTTTGATAAGTTCAAGTAAGAATCCGTAATCCGGCGTGTTCTGTCGCCTGTTAAATCACTATATTCCTTATCGTAGTTATTATCACTTAGCAGGTCTGCTTTTGCTGTAGCCATGACTCCAGAATCAAATTCCTGCTTATGATCTACATTCAATTTCCAAAATTCACGATCCGTATCTTTTTCTTTTAAATAAGTACCATTCCATTGACCTGCTATTTTTTGGGTTGGCGTATAACGGAATTCCAGGCCGGGACGAAAGCCCTTTTTGGATAAATAGTCGAGAGATGCCGTCGCATCCATCTGGTCGTTAATGGCCCAAAAAAAGCTATTATTCATAAAAAAACCATTTGCGTTGCTTGAACCTATATTTGGAAACAAAAATCCGCTGGCACGTTTTGTCTTCAACGGAATGACTCCATAGGGAAGATAAAAGAATGGGGTGTTTTTGATCCAGAACGAAGGGTTTTTTAGAATGGCGTATTCTTCGA
>DASCNB010000248.1:0-4934 GCA_036011265.1 Nitrospinota bacterium
TTTCAATTATCATCTGCTCATTAACATTTACCGAGCCTATACCAGCTATTCGTCCGAGATCGTTACGACCCAGATCTACAAGCATAATGTGTTCGGCCCGCTCTTTTTCATCTTTAAGCAATTCCTTTTCCAGAGCGAGGTCCTCCTCTTCTGTTATTCCCCTTGGTCTGGTCCCGGCAATGGGCCTTACTTCAACTTCATTTTCTTCTAACCTGACAAGCACCTCAGGGGATGTTCCTACTATTTCCAAATCCCCTAATTGCAAATAATACATATAAGGAGAGGGGTTAAATGTTCTTAAAGCACGATAAATATTAAATGGGTCGGTAGAAATAGCTGTTTTTAAACGTTGGGCAAGAACTACCTGTATTATATCTCCATTGCGGATATATTCTTTACCTTTCAGAACTGCTTTTTTAAAATCTTTTTTAGTAAAGTTAGATTCAACTTTTGGTTTTTTATTGAATTCAGGTTTTTTACCCGTGGCGCCAGAGACCACTGGTTTTTGTAAACGGGAAATAAGATTATCAATTTTATAAATTGCCTTGTCATAAGCTTCTTTGAGGTTACCACCTTTTAAAAAAACATTAGATACTATTTTGATTTTCTGGCTAACATTGTCAAAAATCAAAATAGAGTCTGTAATTATAAAAACGGCATCTGGTTGATTAAGGTCGTCATTCACAGTGTCTGGCAATTCCTCAAAATATTTCACCATATCATAACTCAGGAAGCCAACTGCTCCGCCAAAGAACCTTGGCAAACCTTTCAATGTAACAGGGGTGAATTCAGCCATAAGTTTTTTGAGAGAGGCTAATGGATTACCGTGGTTATCAAACTCTTCTGAATGGCCATCTCTAATGATAGTTGTTTTCTTTCCCTTACTTGAAAATACAATTGACGGATCACATCCAAGAAAACAGTATCGAGCCCATTTTTTGCCCCCTTCAACGCTTTCGAAGAGAAAGGAATAATTTCCCTTTTTTATTTTTAAAAACGCGGAAACCGGTGTTTCCATGTCAGCCATTATCTCTCTGTAAACAGGCACAAGATTACCCTGGTTTGCCATTTTCTTAAATTCTTCAAACGAAGGTGTATACATTTCAATTTTAAATAGATTCCCGATTAAGTCGGGAATCTAAGTTCCTTATTCATTATCTATAAGCGAAAACTTTATCACATCAAACTATTATTGGCAATTGAGGATTAAATTTTGACTTGCCGTCTTGATTTTTATAATATGTAAAACCATGTTTTTTTTTGCAAAGCTGAGCTTAGCTCTGCAAAGTTTTTTTACCGTAGAGAACCATGAGCGCGCAGCTTGGCAAGTTACCACAACCACAATTCGGTTAGCAAAGCTGAATTGGACTGTTTCCGGATGGAAGCCACCCGTATGGTTGAGGCCTTTGAAGGCAGAAATCACATAGGGCTACCACCCAAATTTACGAACAAAAATATTACTAACTGTGGTTAAATATTATGGTTAAAGCTCCTCCAGAAAATACATGCGCCTGGTGTGGTAAGTTTGTGGATGAAGAGATGGAGATTCACGGTATCGGGGCAAAGTTTTCGCATGAAGTTGACATGAAAGAGCATGAAGGAATGATTATTTTTTTAGGATTTAAGGATATAGATAAAAAAATCCCTGCACTTATTTCTACAAGTGATTCAGAGGCAAAAAAGCATGGCCATGATATGATGCTTTTGACGTGCAGCCAAACCTGTTTCAAAAAACTGAAGAGCCTCCTTGATAAAGAAGATGATCTATTGGATGTGAAAGCAGTATAAAAAATTTGGAATAAGAACTATTTTATTTTTTTTAATATTTCCGATGAGAGATTATCTTGCTTAATCAGGATAGTTAGAGCCAATGTATTTAGTAAAAAACCTTGACCAGGAACAAGCCATGAGACGCGGCTGTTGGGCCAGCGTTTTTTCTGTCCCTGGAGGTAAGAATTTTTTTTATGTCTTCAGGGACAAGTTTTTCTCTTCCGACTTCTATTAAAGTCCCAACAATATTTCTTACCATATTTTTTAGAAACCCGTTTCCTTCGACTTCTATGGTTACCCGGCAAGGGGTAAATGACAACTTGTTTGTGCTGTTTTTGTTGTTGCCGAGAAACTGTTGAGACAAATCAATTTTATAAATAGTGCGGACTGTAGTCCTGGCTTCACATGAAGAAGATCTGAATGCGGAAAAATCATGTGTACCTAAAAAATGCTGAGAAGCAATTTTCATGGAAGAGACGTTTAGAAAGTATGGAATTAACTTGGAAAACTTAAAAGAAAAAGCATCGGGGAAAGGCGAATTGTAAATGTCATAGCGATAAAGTTTTTTTTTCGCGCATATCTGCGAGTGAAAATCCAGAGGGACCTCCTGTGCATCTAAAATGACAATATCTTTAGGTAATATACTGTTAAGTCCTTTTTGCAATTTGTTCGTATCCAGCATGGAACTGGTTTTAAAATTCGCAACTTGAGATAACGCGTGAACTCCCGCATCAGTCCTGCCGGATGTAGTGAGCCTGGACTTTTTTTTTGTAATGCTAAAAATCGCTTCTTCAATTACCTGCTGGATTGAAATCCCGTTTTGTTGAATCTGCCAGCCGTGGTAATTCGTACCGTCATATTGAATAGTAAATTTTATATTTCTCACTGTTTTTTTTGACTTTTTCTAAATTTTATCCTATCTTACTTAACTTATAACATCACTTTACAATAACTTAAGAAATATTTATACTAAAATTATAGTTCTTAGTGTGTATAGCATGTGCATTCCTTACAGCTTGCTGTGAACCGTAATGGAGCAGGGTTTGCCGCAGGAACTTCATCTTTCACAATAATTTTAACGGGTAAGAGTTTGTGGATATTTTACAAGCAATCAATGGAAGTTTTCAGGGAAGTGTAATTGAGATGGTCGCTCATTCCGGGCCGGTTGCTAAAGCAGTTCTATTGGTCTTACTCATGTTCTCAATCATTTCCTGGTCAATAATGTTTCAGAAAATGCTTTTGTTCAGGAAAGCAAAAAATGAATCCAATAAATTTAGAAAAGTTTTTCCAAGAGGTGGGAGTTTAAACAATGCCTATGCCTCGAGTAAGGTTTTAAAAAATAGCCATGTAGCAAATATTTTTATTTCCGGTTATTTGGATGTTGTATCGCTTCAAAAATATCGTCGGAAAGAAGATTCTTTATTTGAAGAGACAAGGCAATCTCAGATGCAGGATGATCTTCAGGCTCTACAGCGCGCTCTGGATAAAGCCGAGTCGCAGGAGATAAGCCGTTTCGAAAAAGGCTTGAGTTTTTTAGCCACGACTGGAAGCACAAGCCCTTTTATCGGATTGTTTGGCACAGTATGGGGCATTATGGATGCCTTTCGAGCTATTGGGATTAAAGGCTCAGCAAGTATTGGTGGTGTTGCTCCAGGGATATCAGAAGCATTGATTGCAACTGCAGCAGGACTTGCTGCAGCAATACCGGCAGTTATTGGATACAATCATTTTAATAACAAGATTAATCTAATAGCTTCAGAAATGGATGAATTTTCATTGGAATTTTTATCTGTGGTAGAAAGAGGTTTGATTAGGAAAAAATAAGATGAGAGTAACAAAACATCGATGGCAAAAACTTATGGGGGAAATTAACGTAACTCCTTTTGTTGATGTCATGCTTGTCCTTCTCATTATTTTTATGGTAACCGCCCCAATGCTGCAGCGAGGAGTAGACATCCAACTCCCTCAGGAGGCAGCGGAAAAAGTGGATTTATCAAAAGGCGTTGTTCTTTCTCTTAAAAAAAATAAAAAGATTTATCTTGGCAAAGAAATTATATCAATGGATAAACTTGAGAAAAGGCTGAAAGATTTATATGAAAAGCAAAAATTGAGAGAAGTCTTTCTCAGAGCGGATAAAAACCTGCCTTATGGTTTTGTAGTCAAAGCAATGGCAAAGATCAAAAAGGCGGGAATTCAAAGACTGGGCATGGTTACTGAATTTATTGAGTGAGATAAAAAATGATTCAAATGGTTTTATTTTCTACACTCATACATTTGTTTCTTATTGGTGTTCTGTCCGTGGTGCCGTTTTTAAAATCAAAAAAAACAACCTATACGCCTGTTTATACAGTAAATCTTGTCAGATTGCCTCCAATAAAAAAGATAGCTAAACCTGCTCCGAAAGCTAAGCCTGCGCCGAAAGTTAAACCAGTGCCGAAAACTAAAGTAGAGCCAAAAACTAAGCCTGTTGTAGTAACTAAACCTGTTGACTTACTTTCAGGAAAAAAGAGTAGCTTAGCTTTAGCTAAACTGAAAACACTGGAAAAAAAAATTAAACAAAAAAAGCCACTTGAAAAAAAGAATGATATGGAGGAAAGTGATATTCCTGAAATGTTAGCTGCACTGGATAAAATCGAAAGTGTTGAAAAAGAAAGTGGATTTATTGACGAGAGCGAAAAAAGAAAGGACAAAATCTTAGAAGAACTAGATAAACTTGAAGAAGAATGGTCTAAAGACAAGAGCAGTAAGCTAAATTTTGAAAAATCAAAATCTTTAGAACAACTGGAGGAATTAGAAAAAAAATGGCAGGAGGAAGCCGAAAAAATTCAACCATCCTCAGTAACAGATGAATCTGCTATAGATGAAGCACTGGCAAAGTTAACGAGCCAGATTCCTTCTGTCTCAAGTCAAAACGTAAGTGAGACACCGTCATATCTTTCAGTCTATTTTGCACTTATAAAAAACAAAGCTTTGTCCCAATGGAAAAATCCATCAGGAATGGAACTTTTAAGTGAAAAGGAGTCCAATAAAAAGACAGTAGTTTCATTTAATATAATTCGCAGTGGCAGAATTGAGGATTTCAAAATCGATGAATCATCAGGAAATCGTATGCTGGATGATTTAGCTTTAGAAGCTGTTAAAAACTCTGATCCTCTTCCCCCTCT
>DASCNB010000249.1:0-14842 GCA_036011265.1 Nitrospinota bacterium
AAAGGAATTGACGTAATAAAAATCAAGGAGGCATACAATGAAACACAGAAATCGAACTATATCCTTTTTGAAAAATATTGGGATTTAAAATGATAAAAAAATATTGGAAAATAATTGTGCCTGTTGCCATAGGAATTGCGTCAATGAGTGTGCACTTCCTGCCTATAAAAGATACCGGCTCTGATGCTGGATTAATTTTTGATATGCGGGAAATTCTGGGTAAGACATTGACGGATGATGAAATACCTGAGTACGCCCAGCTGTTCGGACCTTTTGTTAATAAATCAAAAGCAGGACATTTCCCGGATATAAGCGGTGACTTGCGTGCCTATAATTTTAAATACGGCAGAATTGAAACAATTGGTGGAATGATTTTCGGGACCTGGTATTTATTCAAAAGTTCTTTTGCGCACTTTAATGGATTTGAACCAACCAAACTCCCTGTTCCGATGAAAGAAATTGCTCTGAAGAGTTTTGGCTTTCCACCTGACAATAAAAATTTTAATTCAAATGATCGCGCTTATATATGGGAAGATCAATTCAATATCAGGCAGCTTCAGCTTTATCGGGAGCCGTCAGGTGAAAATACTATTGTCAGCGTTCAAGCCTATTTAGTTATCCCCTGGGAAGGTTTGGGCAGTTTTCACAAAAGAAGACCCAAAAATCCTGATCAAGGCCTTAAATCAAACGAGCAGAAAAATATAATTATGTAAAGGAGAATAAACAGCTAGCAATTCATAATTATCAATATCTATCTTCTCCCCGTGCCATTCTATTATCACTTTATCCATCAAAATTTACCAGATGATTGCTTGTTTCAGCAACCCAAAGGGCAACGCTGACAAGAAGCGCGTTATACGTACTATATCTTTTAACTAAGAAAAAATCTCTGCTTGATTTTTGTGGATTAGCACAATTGCTATGGCAATGTTAGTTTGAATCCAAGCCTCAAATAGTTTATAACTATTACTAATTGTTATTGGTCAAAGATTAATAATGGCAGTAAAGCAACTCGGTTTTTTTAAGAAGTTATCAATAAAAAAATTGAGATCTTTTTTTACATATGGTTAATAGTTGTAAGTTCAAAGTAATCGCGAATCAAATCCGGGAGAGATGACCGAGCGGTTGAAGGTGCACGCCTGGAAAGCGTGTGTAGGCAACCCCTACCGAGGGTTCGAATCCCTCTCTCTCCGCCAGGAAAGTTTTTTATCAAACTTTTTAATTTGAGCTTCTTATTTGATACTTGGAATGTGAAGTTTGAAATTTTATTTGGTTGGGTCTCACGCGACAGAGAACTGTAAACCCCGTCAGGTCCGGAAGGAAGCAGCGGTAAGCAATCATCTTTGAGCGCTGTGAGGTAGCCCAACCTTAACCAATTAACAATTAGCAGTCATCAATCATCGATGAATAATCATGGATAAAACATCAATTGTTGCTTTGATAACTACTAATTGATCATTACCTAATTTTATATGATATATCAGGTTACAGCCCGCAGATGGAGGCCGCAGATTTTTGATGAGGTAGTCGGACAGGAACATGTTGTCCGAACACTCAAAAATGCTATTAAGCAAAATCGCCTTGCTCAAGCCTATCTTTTCTCAGGAACCCGCGGAGTAGGAAAAACCACAACCGCGCGCATTCTGGCAAAGTCTTTAAATTGCGCGGAAGGAGTTTCCGTTTCACCATGCGGCAAATGCGACAGGTGTACAGAAATTGTTGAAGGGAATTCAATGGATGTCATGGAAATTGATGGAGCATCGAACAATTCTGTGGATGATATCAGGGAACTCCGGGAAAACGTTAAATACGCGCCTGCTAAAAGCCGCTTTAAGATTTATATTATTGATGAAGTTCATATGCTTTCTAAAAGCGCATTTAACGCCCTTTTGAAAACTCTTGAAGAACCACCAAACCACATCAAGTTCATTTTTGCCACAACGGAAGAAAATAAAATTCCAGAAACCGTTTCATCCCGCTGCCAATGTTTTGAATTTCACTACATCTCTTACAAAGATATTATTTTCCAATTGAAAAAAATTACTGAAAGTGACGGAATAACTATCGGGGATGAAAGCCTTGTCGTAATAGCTAAAACGGCAGAAGGCAGTATGAGGGACGCGGAAAGCATCTTGGATCAGGTTGTTTCCTTTGCGGGAAAAGAAATTAAAAAAGACGATATTGCTTCAATCCTGGGACTGGTCGGTTTTGAAAATATTGCTGCTTTTATGGATAAAATTTTCGAAAAAAAACCAGCCCCTTTGCTGGAACTTTTTCAGGAGTTGGTGTTTCAGGGTCAGGACTTTCGCCTTTTTCTAAAAGAGCTAATGGAATATGTTAGAAACCTTATTGTTTTGAAAGTTTCAAAAGAATCAAAAAAATTAATCTCTCTGTCTCCTGAAGAAATAGATAGATTAAAAGGCCAGGCTGAAAAGGTTTTTTTGGACGAATTGCACCAGATTTTTAAAATTATTTCAGATGTTGAATTGGAGGTAAAAAGATCATCTTACCCGGTGATGTTAGTAGAAATGGCATTAATCCGCTTGACGGAAATAAGACCTTTTCAATCTATAGATAATATTATTAAATCTCTCTCTCAAATTGGAAAGGAAATAGAACCTGATGAAACCAACAATACATCTAAAATAAAAGAAGACACAGTACGCTATGAAAACGTGAAGGATGACGATAGTTCTAGTGATATGGATAAAATATGGGAGAGAATTAAAATCAAAACTAAAGAAAAAAAGAGTCACTTAGGACTGTTTCTTGACAGTAGCAAATTGGTTAGCATAACTGATAATACTGTTGAAATTGGTTTTTCAGATAGATTTACTTTAGAGCGAATGCAAAAAGATGAAAACAAAAAAACACTGTCAACTACCGTCGAAGAGGTGTTAAATAAAAAAATAAAGTTGCTTCTTCTAGAAACTTCCGGCAGCAATAAAAAAGAAGAGGTAAAAAAAGAAAAAACACACAAAAAACAGGAACAAACCGGCGCGATTGATAAAGAAATAGTTCAGGATGCCCTTGATATTTTTGGAGGAGAAGTCATTAGAGAAGAATAACAGCAAACGCCAAGATACAAATAATTTTTTTATAAAGGAGATAAGATGCAAAAAGGTTTAGGAAATATGATGAAGCAAGCACAGCAGATGCATTCCAAAATGCAGGAAATTCAGAAAGAATTGGCAGATAAAAAAGTTGAAGCGGAATCAGGTGGAGGAATGGTAAAAGTAACGGCAAACGGAAAAGGAGAAATCCACTCCATCCGGATCGAAAAAGAAATTATAAAACAGGAAGAGAAAGAGGTTTTGGAAGATTTGGTTCTTGTCGCGATTAATGAAGCATTGAGGCGTTCTCAAGAATTAAACGTCTCTGAAATGTCTAAAGTTACCGGAGGTCTTAAAATACCCGGGATGTTTACTTGAAAAAAACTAACTGCATGAAAGCAATATGAAAAATTCTGGTTCTATCGCAAATTTAATTGGCGAGTTTAAAAAATTTCCGGGCATCGGGCAGAAAACAGCAGAAAGGCTCGTTTTCTTTCTGCTTAAAGAACAAAAAGATGTTTCCCGGGAATTGGCTGAAGCAATCCTTAACTTAAAAGATAAAGTTCAAAGCTGTTCCAAATGCAACAGCATCACGGAAAACGACCCGTGCGATATATGCAGCAATCCAAAAAGAGAACAAGAAATATTATGCGTAGTAGAAGAACCTCGCGACCTATATGCCATCGAAAGAATGGGTGAATACCGCGGACGTTATTATGTGCTGATGGGGAACATCTCACCGCTGGAGGGAATCGGTCCGGAGGACATTCAAGTTAATGGACTTGTGGAAAGAGTAAAAAAAGAAGGAATCCAAGAAGTTATCCTGGCTACCAATCCCAATATGGAAGGAGATGCTACTGCAATCTTTATTTCTAAAACACTAAAATCCCTAGAAGTAAAAGTTACAAGAATCGCACGCGGTCTGCCCGTCGGAAGCGATCTCGAATACGCTGATGAAGTCACTATCCTTAGATCTTTTGAAGGAAGAATGGAAATATAACAACTCCCCATCCTCATGATCCCCAACAGATATCAAATTTCAAACATTTTCTCCTGCTCTATTTTATGCTAAACTGGCTCTGAAGAACTTTGATTGTTGTTTATAATACAAGGGTACAAACGCACTAAAACCTTAACACTGTTTTTACACTTTATTTAAATAATGTGCGAATAATAAACAATTAATTACACTTATAAAATATTAATTGCCTATTGTTTGGCATAATATGACACTTTTAATGATTTTCTTGCCTGTTAAATGCCCTGAGGAAATTGCAGATGGATTCTAGACAGGAGCCCCGGAAGTTGAATCATAATAGCTATTCCAGCCAACCGATTCCGCCATTAATGCTTCGAGATTTTGATGAAAAAAAAATATCCTCAATCGCCAGGCGAAAACCTAAAAGTGTACCTAATTATGAGGAAGAAAAAGAATTACTGTATTGCACATATTGTTTAAAGTTAATTACAAGTGGAGACCAACGTATAGAGATAGGGGAAAGTCATGAACATCTGTTTACCAACCCTGCCGGCATAACATTTAGTATCGGTTGTTTCCGGGAAGCTCCGGGAGCCGTTTTTCAAGGGACACCAACGGAAGAGTTCACATGGTTTAAAGGGTACCAATGGCGGATGGCCTATTGTAACAAATGCTTTATACACATTGGCTGGCAATTTCTCCAGGGCAGTCAAACTTATTTTGCCGGGCTTATTCTCACCAGGCTTACGACGAAGAAAGTTTAATGTGAGCTAATTCTTTATCTTTACGGTCTTTTTAATTTTCAAATATTCGGTTTTTATTTTTAAAATTATATTTGCCAGGCTTATTGGATCAGAATCTAAAACTCTGATCATAGCTTCTTTTCCCATTTCTCCAGTATCGTAGATTATATTTGGGACAGAGCCAAATTTCTTTATAGCTTGTTCTGTCCCCCATTCCAGGCTGCTTCCTTCTTTTCTTTTAACCGGGCCTGGTTCAAGTCTACGGGAAAATGAGGAAACAGATAGGTTTAATTTTTTGCAGGCAGTAATAATCTTCGGTGCATATTTAATATTCATTGCTGCTTTTTTTACGGGATCATGGTTCATAGCTGTTAAGATAATCGATCCAATATGGCTGGAACTTCCAAATTTCGGCCTGCTGATCGTTGTAATTCCGTTGCCGTTTTTTATGAACCTCCCCGGAAATGCTATGATATCTTCTTTTGATGTTGCTCCCTCCATTCCATACCCGAGATTGGATTGAACTTCAGGAATCAGGCATCCAATTTCTCCTTTTTTTAGAATATCCAATGCTGCTTCCATTTCACAGAGCATCTTGTATTTTTCGCTGTTCCTACTGCTGAAATCAAGAAAATGATGGATGATCTGGTTTCCCTGTCCAAGATTGACGGAATGAAGGATAGAGTTTGTTATATAACTTTTAGCTTTCTGAATCGCATTAATTAATGGAGTCCCTTTGGCTAATTCCGCTGCTATCGCGGACGCAAGTGTACAGCCGGTACCATGAACATTTTCCCCGGGTATACGTTTGAATTCAAAAAACCTGAAACTTTCTCCGTTATAAAACGTGTCCACCGCCTTGCCCTTGAAATGCCCTCCCTTTATCAGGACATTTTTAGCCCCTAATTTATAGATCCTTTTTGCGGCCTCTTTTATATCTCTGTAGCATTTTATAGTAATACCGGTCAGGACTCGAGCTTCGGGAATATTGGGTGTTACTAAAAGGGAAAGAGGAAATATTTTTTTTATAAGGTGATCTTTTGACGCGGGATTAAGAAGCGGCGTGTCGCCATGGGAATACATAACAGGATCTAAGACAACTTTTTTTACATTGTACTCTTTCAGTTTGCTTCCGACGGTATTAATGATTTCATTATTGAGAAGCATCCCAATTTTTGTAGAATCCACCTCTATATCAGAGAAAACCGCATCGATCTGAAGGGCGACAAACCTTGAATGGAGGTCAATAATTCCCTGAATACCCTGTGTGTTCTGGGCCGTAATAGAGGTAATAACTGTCGTCCCGTAAACTCCCAATGCTGCAAAGGTTTTCAGGTCTGCCTGTATACCGGCCCCTGCGATGGAGTCAGATCCTCCGATTGATAACGCTTTCTTCATTAAATATCTCCTCTTGAGTAATGATAAATGATCAGCAATCAATTAGCAAATTACATGCTCTCCGACGCGGAGCGTCAGGGAATTAAACTCTAACAGAAATTATTAATTATAATATTAAAAAAAATAATTTGTGAAATTCATGCAATTCGCGGTTATAATTTCAGTGATGACAACACAACAAAAAAACGGTTATTTAAGTTCCCTGAAAAAGGGACTGTCCAAAACAAAATCAGCGCTTGTCGATGGGATGGATAAGATCATTTTCAGGTCTAAAAAGATTGATGAAAACCTGATAATAGAAGAACTGGAAGAGCTTTTAATATCAGCAGATTTGGGAGTAAAGTTCACGCTTCAAGTGTTGAATGACTTACGAAAAGACATTAAAGAAAAAAAGATAAAAGAGAATCAGGAGATCAGGGATTTCTTAAAAGAAAAAATAACCGGGATGATCATGAAAAAAAATACCGAAATGCCTGGCAGAAATGACGCCCCTCATACTTTTATGGTCGTGGGAGTCAATGGTTCCGGAAAAACGACAACAATCGGAAAATTGGCATACCAGTATTCTCTTGAGAATAAAAAAGTCCTTTTAGTAGCAGGAGATACTTTTCGGGCTGCTGCCATTGAGCAGCTTAAAATATGGGCAGAAAGAACTCATTCGGATTTTATAAGCCACCAGGACGGCGCGGACCCTTCAGCGGTTGTTTTTGATTCTATGAAAGCTGCCAAAGCAAGAGGAAAAGATGTATTAATAATCGACACCGCGGGGCGATTGCATACGAACACTAACTTAATGGAGCAATTAAAAAAAATTAAAAGAGTTATTTATAAAGAAATGAAGGATGGTCCCCATGAAATTTTATTGATCATGGACGCGACTACCGGACAAAACGGTCTGTCCCAGGCCAAGATGTTCCATGAGGCGCTTCATCTTACCGGCATCGTCTTAACGAAACTGGACGGAACAAGCAAAGGCGGGATTGTGGTTCAAATTATTGATGAATTAAAAATACCGGTAAAATATATTGGTATTGGTGAAGGCTTGGAGGATTTGAAGGTCTTTAATCCGGAAGAATTTGCAAACGCCCTGTTTTAATGAGGGAAAATGCATTTAAAGTGAGGACTTCTTTTTTATCTATTAAACTATAGTGCGTACTTTTGATTAGGACAATAGTCCGAAAAAAGATTATACTCAGCTGACAAAAAACTATTGATTAGTAGTATTTATGAAACTTTCAAAATTATGCGACATCCTTTTTGACCAGAAACTGATTGATCAGAATGCTTATAATATCGTTCTCGATTCTGAAGGACGTCAGAAAAAACTGCTCAAGAAAATCCATAAAGTCCAGGTCGGAATTGTTTCAGTAGCCGAAAATATCTGCCCGGAAATCTCTCCCGTTGAAATCATTTCTTCTCTCAAAATAGCTAACAAAAAGAGTAAAAGTAAAGGTCCTATAGCAGAGGATACTATTATGGAGGCGATTGCAAAAGACACCGGTTATCGGTATATGAAACTGAATCCTTTAAAGCTGGACATTGATATCGTTACAAAAACCGTCCCCAAACTCTTTGCGATCAAACATCTTCTGGTCCCTGTGTCATTGCAGAACGAGACGTTAACAGTAGCCCTCTATGACCCTTATGACATGGAAGTGCTGGACAATATCAAGAAAGTGGTAAATAAAAAATTATTGTTCGTAGTCAGTTCCCGGACAGATATTTTAAAAATCATTAATGAATTTTTCGGTTTTAAATCTTCCGTCATAGAGGCGGAAAAAGCAACGCCCGATAGAATAGCGGAACTGGGAAACCTGGATCAAGACCTGAAACTCAAATCAGCGGAAGATATTCAACTTAATGACGAACCCATAAAAAACGCGGTGGATTTTTTATTTAATTACGCCCTGGACCAGAAAGCCAGTGATATTCACCTGGAACCAAGATATGACAAAACCTACGTCCGGTTAAGAATTGACGGAATTTTGTACGATATTCATACGATTCCAAAAAATGTTTATCCTGCGTTTGCTTCCCGAATTAAAATGCTATCAAAGATTAATATTGCAGAGAGACGAAGGCATCAGGATGGCCGGCTAAAAATCGGATATAGAAACAAAGCGGCAGAGATCAGGGTTTCTACAATGGCAGTGGTGTTTGGTGAAAAAATTGTTATGAGAATTTTAAATCCAGATACTCTGTTTCAGGACCTGGAAAACATAGGGCTCGCATCTTCAGATTTGATCAGGGTTAATTCCTTTATTGCGAAACCACATGGATTGATAATGGTAACCGGCCCAACCGGCAGCGGAAAAACGACCACTTTATACTCTGTCCTTCGGAGCATGGCGGACAGGGGAAAAAACATTACCTCTATCGAAGACCCTGTTGAAATGATTTGTGAAGACTTCAACCAGGTCGTGGTACAGCCTCAAATAGGTATTACATTTGCGTCAAGCATCAGAACTATTCTCCGCCAGGACCCGGATATTATTATGGTGGGAGAGGTGCGGGACTCTGAAACCGCAGAAAATGCCATACAGGCCGCTTTGACAGGTCACATGGTGTTTACTTCTGTGCATACCAATAACGCTCCCTCGTCTATAACGAGATTAATTGATCTTGGCATCGAACCCTTTTTAATCGGATCAACGCTTACCGGCGTTATTGCCCAGAAACTTGTTCGAAAAATCTGCTCTCAATGCAAAGAAAAGGTCACTGTTCAAACGGATGAAATTAAGTCTGCTGGAATAAAAATAAAGCATCGTGAAGTTGAACTATACCAGGGAAAAGGGTGTGATGATTGCCGTGAAACAGGGTATAAGGGGCGAACGGGAATCTTTGAAATCCTCCCCGTATCCAACACCATCAAAAAGCAGATAAATGAGAGAGAATCAAGCCACAAAATCCGGCAGACAGCTCTCGCCGAAGGCATGGTTTCATTAAAGGAAAGCGCGGTTCAAAAAATGCTTAAAGGGATTACCACGTTGAAAGAAGTAGTAAGAACCACCTCCGATGAGTAAAAACTCTCCGTACCCTCAGTTGCATATCAATTATAGAAAAAACCACTTCTCTTCATCTGCTTCGTGGTTATGAATATTTTGGTTGCATCTTTGCCGCACTGTGATATTAACAATTAAATCAGGGGTACGCCACAGGAGGACAAAGCAGTTTGAGAGGAGGAAATAAATATAAACTTTATTTAAAAAGGGAATAGTAAATCAATAAAATTATAACGATGACATTAATAAGCAGTCCACCTGCCATCAGAAAGTTAAATATTTTGTTTTTAAGTTCTTGTTGATTTTTTGCCATTTCTCACTCGCAATTTAGAATGTTCTGCCAAAAAAATTTCTCGGTAAAGCGTGCCTCTCTATTGAAGTGCGCTCATCAAAGTAGGGTCTTCAGCCATGGCCTTATTCCTGGCGTCATAGAAAACTTCCATATGTTTCCTCTTATATTCAAGATAATTGTGTAGATCTGGTATGCATTGAATTATGAAACTCATTTTTTTATGTTTCGGAGAATAATTTGCCGCTCTATGCTGCCGGGTAGTATCTAATTTGTAAACCGCAAGCCTTTCTAAAGGGCCGTATAACCTGTTCTCTACCTCGATTCCAAACATTTTATTATCGGGATGGGTAATATCACAGAGAAACCTGTCCGCGTTTTCTCCCGCAAGATCGAGGTGGTAGTGCATGAAGGATTCCGGATCGGTAAGGGTCAATGACACCCTAATAATAAAAAACTTTTTATAGTATTCTGTAAAAAAAGAATGAATGGTTCCCACAATATTTTTTATCATAAATTCTTCTTTTTTATTTTTGGTGGGAGGAAATAGGGAAGTATGTATAACTTCCTTTAAAAAGAATTCATAATCTTCCTGGGTGTTGAAAAAACGTATAAATATGTCATCGTGAATTACATATTTGTTAAAATAAGGATTCCCAACACCGTCATAAGGATCATCCGAGCCTTCATCTCCCGGGAGGTCATGCGTTTTAGGCAAATCCAATCCTTCAAAATATTTAATGAAATCGTCGACCAGCTTTACGTCTAACGGCATATCACCTACCTTCTGAGCGTCCATGTATTCTGATGTCATGGTGTCCTCCTTTTCCATAATACACTTTAAATCACCTTCCAACGTAAAAAGGCCTGATCGAGATTTTAAAATGTCCTTTAAAAAAGTTTAGCAAAGTAGCATTTTCAAGTCAAAAATTTCTTTTTTAAAATCAGATTTCTATAAAAATAAACCTGAATTTCACCTTTTTCTACCAATTCCTCATTATTTGGCTACAATTTGACTTCTAAGAGCAAAACCGTACAGATCGTTCTATGGTCAGGTATTAATATTTTGTGGGAATTTTTTTAAAACCTTTTTAATTATAAAGAGTCGTAACGGCTAATGAGTAGATTTTTTCTTATTTACCACCTTTTGTTATGGAAGTTAAAAAAATCTATAAAGAAAGGAGCATTTAATGGCAAGTTATCTTTTAATTGAGTCACGCGATCCATTTGAAGTAAACGACGTGGCCTATTTTTATGACCTCGCCTCAGGCCTCAAAAGCAGAGGGAACGAGGTGACCCTGTTTCTCGTTCAAAATGGCGTCTTACCGGCACGTCAATGTTCGGGGTCCGCCCAGCTTTCCGGTTTATCGGAGGCAGGTGTCCGTATTCTGGCGGATGATCTTTCGTTGGGTGAGCGAGGCATTACCGCTGAATCTCTTACAAATGGCGTTGAATCGGCCGCAATCGATGTTGTGATCAATCAACTCGCCAATGGCGTAAAAACCTTGTGGCATTAGGAGGAAGTCATGTCTGAAAAAAAAACTCTTACATTTTGTCTGATGGATGCGCCTTTTGAAAATGCGAGAACAACCACTGCGTTCCGTCTAATAGACGCCGCGGTCCGTCGCGGCTGTAACGTGAATGTCTTTGCTTATGAAGGGGCAGTCTGTATTCCATTTTCTAAACAGGCGGTACACCCTAATAAAGTCCATGGTTGCGAGGCAGAGGAATGGAATCACCCGCTGCCAAAGGATTGGGTGACGGAAATAATAAGTCTCGCCGAAAAGAGCGGATCTAAGGTCGATTGGATCAACTGTGGTTTATGTGTCGATGAGCGGGGTGTCGGGGAGTCTGTTCCGGGTGTTCGGAAAGGCACGCCCGGAGATCTACTGAATTGGGTCAACGCATCGGACAACACGCTTATAATTCCTACGAAATAAGGAGGATTAGAATGGCGACAACACTTAATATTATTGAAAGCGCTTACCGCGCGACGATGGAAGAGCAGAACGACACGGTTGTTTGGATCTCCCATGCCATGAAAGGTGCGGGGGCCGATCTGACGGTGCTTCTCCGGGGGAATGCCGTAAACTACGCCGTTTTGGGACAGGTCTCTCCGGCACTCGCCTTCGGGGATTGGAAGCAAACTCATGCCGCCCACCTTGATGAAGATATCGCTTCGCTAATTAGTAAAGGGGTGGATGTTTATGCTGTGGAGGATGATTTTGCTGCACGCGGTATTTCCCTTTCGGGACTCATTCCGGGCGTGAAAACCGTAAACCGCGAAGGATTGCTTGATCTGGTTGAAAACCATGATCGAGTTTGGCATTGGTAAAATTCGATCCAAAAAAATATGGAGTAGCCCCGAGCTTTTTCCAGGCCCACTCTTTCTATTCAACCAGTACTTGTATTTATTGTCATTACTCGACGAATAAATTTCCACAAATAACAATCATCTTAAGCTTTCCCCACTTGCTCAATTCGTCCTGATTGCTTTCACAAGTTAATATGCATATTAATTTTGGTCAATTTTTAATAAAGAAGAATGTGATAACTGAAGAGCAGTGGGAAAGTTCATTATCTTCGCAAATAGATGACCGTTTTGACTTTGTTTTATTGTAGGTGTGGACGGAAAAATGAAAGACTATCAGATTGAATTTGTGCTTAATGCCATGAAAGAAGAAAAAAAGGGCTACAGGGGGCTTATTCCTGTAACCCTAAAGAGGTTAAACTAATGAAAGCATTAATTATGTAGTTAAATAATAAGTCTCTGCTTAATTGAGAAGGATTCAAAGAAATTACATAGCCTTTATCAACTCTCTTTGTAGTTTCTATGACTCAAAATTCTCTTTTGCCCTTAGTTCCATTTAGGGTCACTTGTGTCTATTTCAGGATAGAGTTTTTTCATGCAATCTGGACAAATTGAGTGACTGGGATTTGACTGAGTATGCTCTGCGGGGTATTTATCAACATCTTTCCAATAACCGTCATCACTTTTCATTTTTTTATATTCTGCATAGATTGGAATCAACGATTGTAACTTCTCCAACTCTACAAATGCTTTTATTAGCTTTTGAATGAGTTGTTCTTTTTCTGGATCTATTTTATGCTTATAAATTGTAATTGAAATGTTCATAATATACTATCATCATGGATTAGTTCTCATAATTCATTTTCTCATTCTTTCGTAGGTTAATATGCAGATCAATTTTGGACAGTTTTTAGTAAACAAGAAAGTAATAACTGAAGAGCAGTTGGAAAGTGCATTGTCTTCGCAAACAGATGACCGTTTTGATTTTGGTTTTCTTGCAGGTGTGGACGGAAAAATGAAAGACTATCAGATTGAGTTTGTGCTTAATGCCATGAAAGAAGATAAAAATTTCGGGAAAAAGTTTAGTGACGTACTCAGAGAACTTGAAATTATGCCATCAAATGATGTTGATAGAATTGCGAAACTGGAAAATAAAATAGATAATAAAATTGGCGAAACACTGGTAATATTAAATCATATTTCCAAAGAGGAACTTAATAAATATTTTAAGGAGTTTTTAGACTTGAAAAATGTTTGATAACCTTCCTCCAATCTTTGTACCACTCCATTTTAATTGAATACCCTTTCCCCAACTTGCCTAATTTCCTACCTTTATCAAATAAGTGTAAAGTAATTTTTCTGGAATTCCGTTAATAAGATAAAACATTAATTTAGAGAAATTAGCTGTAATTTTAATCAAACATAATGAATTGTAAAATCTGTGGGACGAAATCAAATCACTTCTTTGACGATGGTCGCTCATTTTTCAAGTGCCCTTTCTGTTCACTAATTTTCACAAAATCCTTAATTGACACAACATCAACTGATCAACATTATAAATCGCAATGGGAAAATCAGAGCGAAAGTTTCTGGAACAAAAATGTGGATGTTTTTTTATCGATTGTTCAAAGATATCACAACCCGCGTAAAATTTTAGATTTTGGGTCAGGGTCAGGAGGTTTAACAGCGGGATTACAAAAGAGGGGATTTGATGCCACACCTCTGGAGCCCATGATTCATGGCTATCTGAAAGATAAAAATTTCCCAGAAAATTTTGATGTTGTGGTCGCTCTCGAAGTCATTGAGCACCTTCCGAATGTACGAGGTGAACTTCATGAGATTGAAAAGGTGCTGACTTCTGGAGGAATAATGCTATTCACAACCCTACTGACTAATTCCTTTATTAATACACAGCATGAAAAACAGTACTTTAAAAACTGGATTTATAAAGACGACCAAACTCACGTTAACTTTTTCTGCAACAAAACGATTTCTGTAATAGCAGATTTGGGAAATTATGATATTGATATTTTTGGAAATAACGTGTTTGTCATCAGGAGGCAGGCACAAGCCTCTATTATGCGTGAAGGAGAAGTTTATCCTTTCGATTCCTTAGCTGCATGAGGAACGCTGAACAGCGTTGTAAAAGCAAACATGGAGATAGAAATAGGGTCAGGTCTTCAAATGTCAATTAATAGAAAAAAATTTGCAATCAAACTGTTTATCCACCTGTACCGGCAAAATCTCCTAAATCTCTATCATGAAAGGAAGCATCCTTTCCCGAACAGTAGTCACAGAGAAACGCACCGTCATATGATCCGGAATGAGTGGAGCATACATTAAGCCCGCAGATATCGCATGGATTATCTTCTTTTAAATTAATATTACAAACAATACATTTCATATCTAACCTTACCCCGTAGAACTAATGCACCCTTAAAGAAAGTATTCTATAAAACATTAGCAGAAAGATGCAAAGGATTCAACTGAGTGGAATACGATAGTATTTGTCAAAATCCATTAAGATTCTGCAATATTGAAGTATGGAGACGGGTGATTGAATCAAAAGAATTGAAGAATTTACAAAAAACCTAGAAATGAGCCCAGGAAAGAGCCAAGGAGGATTTTTTATCATCCTCCTTGGCTTGAGAACAGTTTAAGGAACGATATAATTTCCGTTTTTGCCAAGCTTCTCCTGTTCCGGAGTCAGTTTGTTTTGGAAAAGAAGAACGGCAATGGCTCCGGTTAAAGCGCCTTTTAGTGAATGAGTAACAATGGCGTTTCCTCCTTCAACAGGAGAGATAATATCAAAAACAGAGGCGTCTCCAGGGCCTACGGTATAGGTTTGGACCCCGAACAGCTCATTTTTAGGATTTCCTGAAATGTAAACCCTGTCCCATATACCGGCAATAGGATGAAAAGCGGAAAATTGATTGGGGCCGGCATTGGCGAAGTAAATTCTCACTCTTTCGCCCGGTTTTGCTACCAGCATATTCCCTGAAGCTTTTTCATCATGCACGGGATCATATCTAAAGGCCCTGCCATTAAATACAACATGTTTATGAGG
>DASCNB010000250.1:0-9016 GCA_036011265.1 Nitrospinota bacterium
ATTGCTCTATGCGATTCCATCCACTTCCAGCAGCAGGCATTAGATGAAAACAGTCAACCTGTTCATGACAATCAAGGCAATATTGTTTACCAACCTGAAGTGCTTTCTCTTTTTGATCTGTTTGTGACAAACATCAGGGAAAATACTGAAAGCACATATTCAGCGCCTCTATCTGCTCAGTCTTACAGCAAAGAAAACATTGCCCTGCCTGATGGAAAACAGACGCGGGACTATCCGAAATTAAAATTTCCTGAAAAACACCTTTTTGGAACAGATAAAGTAGGACAGGATGTTTTTTACAGGGCTTTAAAAGGGATACGCACCGGCATTGTTATTGGCACTCTGACCACTTTAATCATGCTTCCCTTCGCCATCATGATGGGCGTAATGGCCGGGTACTTCAAGGGGCGGGTGGATGACGTCATCCAGTATATTTACACAACTCTTAGTTCTATTCCAGGCGTTTTGTTAATCGCATCCGCTGTATTAATGCTTCAGGTTTATATGGATACACACGCGGACCAATTTGAAAGTATCACAGCTCGAGCTGATACACGATTGCTTTTTCTCTGTATAATTCTCGGCGTAAGCAGTTGGACAGGCTTATGTAGAATTTTAAGAGGAGAGACATTAAAGCTTCGGGAGATGGAATACGTGCAGGCATCGCAGGCCCTTGGAGTAAATCATTTTAAAATCCTCCAGAAACATATTGTGCCGAATATTATGCATATAGTATTAATTACAGTTGTACTTGATTTCAGCGGACTGGTATTGGCGGAAGCTGTTCTGGCTTATGTGGGGGTTGGAGTCGATCCGTCAATGGAAAGCTGGGGCAATATGATTAACGCGGCGAGATTAGAGCTGGCACGGGACCCTATTGTCTGGTGGAATTTGGCAGCGGCATTTGTCCTGATGTTCGGTCTGGTACTTTCCGCAAACCTGTTTGCCGATTCAGTACGGGATGCCTTTGATCCCCGCTTGAGGACAAGATAGTTTTGCATTGCAAATTGTTCACTGTGCCTCTGTAATAAAAACAGAAAAGAGAATCTGTAAATTAAAAATCTCAAATATAAAATGTCATGAGTTTACTTTTATCAGTAAAAAATCTCAAAACCTCTTTCCAAACCGTTGATGGGTTGGCTTGTGCTGTTGATGGCATATCTTTTGATATTCATAAGGGGAAAACCTTAGCCATTGTAGGGGAATCAGGATGCGGGAAATCCGTTACGGCCCTCTCCATCATTCGACTTATTCAGGGTCCGGCAGGACAGATTGCAGGTGGGGAGATTTATTTTGAGGGTCAGGACTTGCTAAAACTGCCGGAAAACAAAATGAGGGAAGTCCGCGGCAACAAAATATCCATGATTTTTCAGGAACCGATGACCAGCTTGAACCCTGTAATGACGATAGGCGAACAAATCATGGAAGTTACCCGGCTGCACAAAGGATATTCCAAAAAGGAAGCCTTGGAAAAAGCGATTGAAATGTTGGATCTCGTAAAAATTCCTGATTCTGAAAGTCGTATTTACGAATACCCTCATCAACTCTCAGGCGGGATGAAACAGAGGGTAATGATCGCTATGGCACTCTCCTGTGAACCAGGCTTGTTGATAGCCGATGAACCAACTACAGCGCTTGATGTCACTGTACAGGCTCAGATATTGAAATTAATGAAGGAGCTGCAGCAAAAAACAGGAACAGCGATTTTACTGATTACTCATGATATGGGTGTAGTTTATGAAACAGCGGATTATGTCACGGTAATGTACGCGGGTCAGGCTGTAGAGCAGGCAGAGCGTTCTCAGTTTTTTAAACATGCCCGTCATCCGTATTCTACTAAACTATTTGAATCTTTACCTGACGCGAAAAAAAGAGGGAGCGAACTTAGCGCTATACCGGGCCGCGTTCCTGATCCCGTGAAATATCCTCCGGGATGCAGGTTTGCTGACCGCTGTCACCTGGTTTTTGATAAGTGCAAGGTAGAGGATCCGGCTCTCCTCTCTATCGATAATAAACATTCAATTGCCTGCCATCTTGGAAAAGACGCGCCAGCTATTAAAATTGAAAAACTTCCGGAAGTACAAAAAAATAAAAAAGAAATTCAATCCGCTATCACGCCATTAATTACAGTAAAAAATTTAAAAGTTTATTTTCCTATTCATAAGGGATTATTTCAGCGTGTGGTTGGGAATGTTATGGCAGTGGATGGCTTGGATATTTCAGTGCAGCCGGGAGAAACCTTAGCACTGGTGGGTGAATCTGGGTGCGGGAAGACAACGGTTGGCAAGGGAATCATCCGTCTTATCGATATTACCGAAGGAATAGTTCGTTTTAATGGGACAGACCTTTCGCGAATATCAATGCGCCAGTTAAGAAAACTTCGAAAAGACTTTCAGATCATGTTCCAGGACCCATACGGATCGCTCAATCCACGTATGATGGTAAATCAGATTATCTCAGAGGGCATGATTAGTCAGGGAATCGGAAAGAACAAAAAGGAAAGGGACAATCTAATAAAAGAATTAATGGAACGGGTCGGGCTCAATCCGAAGATGATGAACCGGTATCCCCATGAATTTTCAGGCGGACAGCGTCAGCGAATTGGAATAGCGCGGTTTTTGGC
This sequence comes from Nitrospinota bacterium, assembly GCA_036011265.1. Classification (GTDB taxonomy): domain Bacteria; phylum Nitrospinota; class Nitrospinia; order CAJXCL01; family CAJXCL01; genus CAJXCL01. The sequence goes on from DASCNB010000250.1 coordinate 2,624, forward strand.
ATTAAAACCAAAGTTTGTGGTATGTGATGAAGTGACAAGCGCTCTGGATGTATCCGTACAGGCCCAGATATTAAATCTTCTAAAACACCTTCAAAAAGAAGAAAACCTCTCTTTTCTTTTTATTACCCATAATCTCTCGGTGGTATCCTATATCGCGGATAGGACGGCAGTCATGTATTTAGGTAGGATAGTTGAGAGAGGAACAGTTGAGGAAGTTTTTGAGACCCCAAAACATCCATATACCACAGCTCTTTTAGCCGCAGCACCACGTATTGGAGAAGATGGTTTGGAAAAAATATTCCTGGAAGGTGATGTCCCGTCTCCCATCAACCCCCCGCAGGGATGTCATTTTCACCCCCGGTGTCCAAAGGTCATGCCTAAATGTAGAGATGCATATCCTGAACAAAGTACCTTCTCAGACAGTCACTCCACCCATTGCTGGCTTTATTAAAAATCAAAATTATTAACCACAGAGAACAAAAAAAAAGCTGTCAGAGCAGGCCTTGGTCTCAAGCCTTCGGGTAGTTTTCTTTTGGAAACAGATTGTTGTGCATGATTTTTTTAGTAACATTTCAAATCATTGTGCTATCATGTGAAATTATAAATTAATTGTAAAAGTAAAGAATGCATACCGAGATAAGACAAAATATTAAATACGGTCAGCCCAATAAAAGACGGCTTCCACCCTGGCTCAAGAAGGATTTCAGGAACCTCAAGAGCCACAATGTTAAACGGTTGTTGAGAAAAAGAAATTTACACACCGTTTGCGAGTCTGCTAAATGTCCGAATATTTTTGAGTGTTTTTCAAAACCAACCGCTACGTTTATGATTTTAGGAAATGTTTGCACTCGCAACTGCGGGTTTTGCGCTGTTTTTAGCGGTGCTCCGTTACCGGTCAATTCCTTTGAACCTGAAGAAATAGCTAAAACGGCAGTAGAAATGGGTTTAAATCATGTTGTGATTACTTCTGTGACAAGGGATGATCTCGAAGATGGAGGCGCGAAACAGTTTGCTTTAACGATTAATGCCATCAGAAAAATGAATTCTGATATTTCAATAGAAATATTAACACCTGATTTCGACCCACAAAACATATTAAAATCTGGCAAGCCGGACATATATAATCATAATATTGAAACAGTGCCTCGCCTATATCCAAAAGTCAGGCCTCAGGCTGATTACAACAAATCTTTGAAAATATTAGAGACCATTAAAAAGCAGGCTCCGGAAGTCATTTCAAAATCCGGAATCATGGTTGGTCTGGGGGAAGAGTTTGATGAAGTTATCAGCGTCATGCGTGACTTGAGGAATGTTGGTTGTGACGCCATTACAATTGGACAATATTTGCAGCCATCAAAAAACCACCTGCCGGTAGAAAAGTTTATTTACCCTGAAGTTTTTGATCAATACAAAAAAATAGGAAACGAGTCAGGTTTTAAGTATACAACATCTGCTCCTTTTGTGAGAAGTTCTTATAACGCCGAGCTGCAGGTGCGAAACTAACAGAACAGAAATGTTATGCGTGAATTTCAAAGAATAAAAAGACTTCCTCCCTATGTATTTAATATTGTAAGGGAATTACTGATTGAAGCTCGCCGAAGAGGAGAAGATATCATTGACTTTGGGATGGGAAACCCGGACCAGCCAACGCCCGATTTCATTGTGCAGAAACTAATTGAAAAAGCGCGTGAACCCCAAAATCATCGTTATTCAGCCTCAAAAGGCATTCCAAATTTACGACTTGCTATTACAAACTGGTATAAAAGAAAATTTGATGTTGAGTTGGATCCGCAAACTGAAGCTATTGCGACTATAGGGTCTAAAGAAGGCATTTCTCATTTATCGTTGGCCATTATTGGGCCGGGCGATGTTGTCCTGGTGCCTACTCCTACTTATCCTATCCATAATTACGCTGTAATAATAGCAAATGGAGATGTCGTTCAGATCCCCATGAACAAAGAGGGTGATTTTTTTGAAAACCTATTAAAGGCTTTTAAACGCCATTGGCCTCACCCCAAGATTTTAATTATCAACTTCCCGCATAATCCCACGACCGCTTGTGTAGATTATGATTTTTTTGAAAAGGTTATAGACTTTGCTAAGGAACATAATATTATTGTTGTTCATGATTTTGCATATGCGGACCTTGTTTTTGATGGTTACAAAGCCCCAAGCATGCTACAGGTACCGGGAGCAAAAGAGGTAGGGGTTGAACTTTTTTCTCTTTCAAAGAGCTACAATATGCCGGGCTGGAGAGTTGGTTTCGCGGTTGGTAATTCAGAAATCATAGGCGCATTGGCCCGTATAAAAAGCTACCTGGATTACGGTATGTTTCAACCTATACAGATTGCTTCTATCATTGCTTTAAACAGTGAGCGAGACTGTGTAAACAAAATAGTTGAAACTTATAAAGCGCGTCGCGATCTGCTTGTTGACGGGCTAAACCAGGTAGGATGGCAGATTGAAAAGCCTAAAGCCACAATGTTTGCATGGGCGGAAATCCCCGACGATTTCAAAAAGATGGGCTCTTTGGAATTTTCCAAACTCCTCTTGAAAGAGGCAAAAGTTGCTGTGTCTCCGGGGATCGGATTTGGAGAAGGGGGAGACCAGCACGTGCGCTTTGCCCTGGTAGAAAACGAACATCGCATTCGTCAAGCAATCAGAGGGATTAAAAGTATTTTGAAATAAAATGATAGAATTAACTGAGAAAAATCTCAGGATTGATAAAAATACTTACCTCCGCACCGCCAAAGTCCTCGATTTTATTATCAAATTTTTAACCGTAAATATCCGGCTGCATGAAGAGAATAATATCATTGAAAAGAGCGATATTTTTCTCTTCAACCATTTTTCTCGTTTTGAAACATTTGTTCCTCAATATCTATTTGCTAATAAAGCAAAAATTTTCTGCCGTACCATAGCCGCTGCTGATTTTTTTGATGAGGGAGTTTTCGGTAACTATCTCGCAAATATTGGAGCTGTTCCTCATAATTATTCAGATATTATCAATTTCCTCGCTAAAGAAATAAACCGAGGTATTAAAATTATCGTGTTTCCTGAAGGGGCAATGATCAAAGATAAAAGTGTTATGGATAAGTTCGGCCGTTTTTTCGTTTATTCAAGAGAAAAGCGCTCAAAGAGGCGTCCTCATACCGGTGCTGCAGTTATTGCTCTTCGCGTGGAAAGCTGCAGGTTTTTGTATCATCTGGCTTTGAAAAAAAATGATAAAGACAGAATTGAACTTTATTCTCGCTGTTTTCCAGAAAACGAAAAATCAGGAGATACTCCGGCTCACATGCGCTCAACTCAAATAGTACCTGCCACAATAACTTTCTATCCTTTAAGAATATCGGAAAATTTTCTTAAATTTATGGCTGAACATATTGGTAATAAAGATCAACGTTTGATTGAAGAAATGGCCATCGAGGGGAATTTGATTACTAAAAACACTGATATGGATATTCATTTGAGTGCCCCTATTAATGTTAGAAAAAAATTTACTTTTATAGATAAAGCCATTTTGAAAGGACTCTACCTGCTAAAAATTGGGCCATGCTTCGACGCGAGCCAAAACAGTTCCTTGGTTACTAAATTCTTTATCGCTTCATATGGAGCTCGAATAAGACTCCTTGCCAAAAGATTAACCGACAAGTGTATGAAAATAATTTATTCCCATGTAACCATTAATCTTCCTCATATTGCTTCCCAAGTAGTTTTTTATCTTATTTTGGAAAAAAAATTATTCCATATTGAAAAAAAGAAATTTATTACAATGTTATTTTGCGTAATTAAGGAAATACAAAAGGAAAATAATTTAATACTTCACCCACATCTGTTAGATCCTGAACAATATGCTTCTTTACTTCAAGGAGAAAATGAGCCCCTGAATCAGTTTTTGTTAATGGCTCAGGAAGAAGGGATTTTAAGCATTACAGAAGACACTTTATCTTTTTCGCAAAAACTTTTAGAGAAATTTGAGTTTGACACTATCAGGGTAAAAAACACACCGAAAGTTATATGCAACGAAGTAAAACCAATAAAGCAATTGGGAAAAATTGTGGCCAGAGTGATAAACAACATTACTAAATATGAGAAAAACCGGCTACCGGAATATTTTTTTGATGATGATCTATCAACATATTATCGCGATAAAGAAAGATTTTCCGGTTCTGATTATGAAGACATTAACCAGAGAGAAACAAAAATCCATAGCGGTGAACCTTTTTTTCTGAAATCCAACCGGTCAAGAGGTAAAAAAACAGGTATTTTGCTGATTCATGGATTTCCCGCTTCCCCGAAAGAAATGAAACCCCTTGGGGAGTTTTTACATGATCACGGCTATACGGTCTATGGAACCAGGCTGAAAGGCTACGGAACTTCCCCTCATGACCTGGATCAGACACCATGGGAAAAATCAATCGAATCAATTGAACAAGGTTATAAGGTATTATCTTTATGGTGCAAAGATGTTGTAGTCGTCGGGTTTTCTGTTGGGGCCGTTATCGCTCTGGATCTGGCGAGTCAATCACGGAATAATACTCGAGGTGTTGTCTCAATTTCAGCATCAGTTGAAGTAGAAGGAATGGATAACCTTGCGTTAATTTTTTCCGCTCAAATGGAAAAGCTTGTTAAACTAATACCAGGCGTCAAGTCAAAATTCATTGAATGGGATACTGAAAGTCCTCAAGTCAATTATCGTTCCGTACCTCTCCCAAAATTAGTAGATTTAAAAAATTATATAGAAAAGGTCAAGAAAAGGTTAAAAGCAGTATCCATTCCTTTATTGATTGTACAGGCAAGCCATGATCCTATCATAAAGCGCCAAAGCGCTGAATTTATCTTTGAAACAGTTTCATCCGAAAAGAAAAATATTTTCTGGTACGAGTCAGATAAACATAATGTCGTTAATGAAAACTGTGTTGCAGTGTATAATAATGTTTTATCTTTTATTAAAAAATTGAAATAAAAGGTAAGCAACTAAGGCGCAAAGTACTTCTATGCTAAAAAAATACGCTCAAGTATTTATTTCGATATTATTTATTGCCGACCTTATCTCGGTTGTTTTCTCGTGGTTAGCCGCTTTCTTTATTCGATTTGTTCTGGAGTTATTTCCCTTAAGACATACCTTACCGGTTTTCAGCGACTACCTGATATTTCTCCTCTTCATTAGCATCGTTTTCCCTCTATGCCTTTTAGGCTATGATCTTTATAAACCAATGAGAGGGAAAAAGCAGTTTGATGAGTTTGTTAACATATTTAAAGCAGTTTCTATATCCATTGTTATCCTTACTGCGATTACTTTCTTTTATCGTGAAAATTCCTACTCTAGAATTGTAATGCTCCTTTTCTGGCTTTTAAGCATTATAACTATTACTCTTTCGCGTTTTTACTTAAGAAGGACCTTAAAATATTTTAGAGAAAAAGGCTACAACCTCCGACATGTTTTAATCGTTGGGGCAGGGGACCTGGCAAAAAACCTTGCTGAAAAGATTAACCTTCATCCGGAAATAGGATTTAATATAGTTGGATTTTTAACGGATCATTCTGATAAAGTTGGTCAATCTGTTTCAGGAAAAAAGATATTAGGACAATTGGAAGAGGTCCAAAAAATAGTGAGAGAATATAAAATTGACCAGCTTTTTATAGCTTTGCCTCGCCACGCCCATGATAGATTAGAAAAAGTTATAAGCTACTTAGGGGAAGAATTTGTTGATATAAAAGTTGTGCCGGATCTTTTACAGTTTATGCGAATCAATCCGGGAATTGAAGACATGGACGGCCTGCCTATAGTTAGTTTAAGTGAAGGCCCCTTATATGGCTGGAATAAACTATTTAAGAGATTTGCTGACATTCTTGCTTCCTTAATCATGCTGATTGTTATGTCTCCGGCAATTACAATTATAGCGATTGCTATAAAATTAACATCCAAGGGACCTCTTCTTTATAATCAGGAACGCATGGGATTCAGTGGACGCCATTTTACGATGTATAAATTCAGGACCATGTTTGAGGATGCAGAGAAAAAAACAGGAGCGATCTGGGCAAGAAAGGACGATTCTCGAACAACATCAATAGGAAAACTTTTACGAAAAACCAGTCTCGATGAACTTCCGCAATTTTTTAATGTATTGAAAGGTGATATGAGTATTGTAGGTCCGAGGCCGGAGCGACCTGTATTTGTTAAGGATTTTAAAAAATCTGTTTATCAGTATATGCTACGGCATAAAATGAAAGCGGGAATTACAGGGTGGGCGCAGGTAAACGGCTGGAGAGGAGATTCATCGTTGGAAAAACGAATAGAATATGATCTTTATTATATCGAAAACTGGTCTTTTTTATTTGACCTGAAAATCATATGGCTGACTTTCTGGAAAGGACTAATTAACAAAAACG
>DASCNB010000251.1:0-4506 GCA_036011265.1 Nitrospinota bacterium
AGGGAATGAGTTCGCTAAGCACTTTTAGTTACCCAATTTTTTTTCAATAACTTTATTTTGAAAAATCAAGAGAATCTTATCAGACTGGATTTCTAAAACCTCGTAATCATCCAATCGATCTCCCTCTTTTAATTTTATCTGGCTTTTCCCTTTGTAGCTGGCTATGGCGTAGTTTAGCGAGGCACCCTCTCCAAAAAAAACTATACCACTTACTTCTAAATCAACGGTGCCTTGTGGCATTGCGGTTTGGGATACAGTTTTTGTGGGGATGCTATGAGATGGTCTTTCATCCTCATTGTTTCTTTCTGTAATTTTATTTAATTCTGTAGGTATATATTCCTTTTGGATAAGTTGTTCAATATGGTCAAGACGCTGATTTAGCTCTCCATCAGAAAGATTCTGGGGAACCTCTACTGTTCCAGTATTTTCATTTACCTCTTTTTTGATTTGGATCTCCTTTGAAAGTAAATCGGTTTTTCTGTCCGGTTCAGTAACTGGTACCGGGGAAGGTTTGATTGCGATTAATGCGCTGTCATTTTTTTCTGGGGCAAGATTTATATCCTGTGGCGCTTTTGCCTGGTTAGAAATTACCGGAGGGGTTGAAAAACCCATCGGAGAATTAAAAGAAGGGAGAGAAAATTCTAAGCCAAAAAAATTCAAAACCAAAAAAGTGGAAATGCCTAATATCACAAAAGTCAGCAAATGACTTCTTTTTGTTAAAACCTTTACAGTATTAGTTTCGGAATCATCTTTAAGTATTAATTTTTTAATATCAAAACTATTGTCAAATTTTGATTTTTCCTTTTCAAGTTTTTTAAGACTATCCAGAATATAACTCATAACATATCTTAAGTGGTCATCTAAAAAACATTGATGACTATTAACCAACAACCTTCTTTAATTGAGGAGTTTTATAAATTCCCAGCTTGTTATAAAGAATAATCTTAGTTTCTTTTCCCACAACACCATCAACTTTCAGTTTATTTTCTTTTTGAAATCGCATCACTGCATTTTTTAACTTACTATCAAATACTTTAGTTGTCTTACTATCATAAAAACCTAATTCCTTCAGTTTCTTTGACAGCCAAATGACCTCAAATCCCTGATGACCTTTTTTCATTTCCTGTTTAAAATTTTCAAAATTCTTCCAGAAAACATAAGCTTTTTTGGTCCATATTTCCTCAACTGCTTCTCTGCTGAACTGAAACTTTTTCCCCTTTGAGATAAAAGTGAGTTGATCATTTTGTACTTCCGCTAATAAAAGGAAAGAGGGATTTTGAGATTTCAGCGGCTGAAACAAAAGCAAAGCCGGATAATTTAATAATTTTAATTGCTGCAAATCAGTATCAATTTTAAAATAGGATAGTCCTCTCTTTTTTTTCAGCATAAAAAATTTTCCCCTGGCCAATTCATCTGGTGCCAACGGAGGTAAGTTCCATATGTCCAATACAGCGGCAATAGCGTTTATTTTGCTCTCATCAGCTATTTGCTTTAAAAAATTGCGAAATCCCTCCTTTTTGTTTAGTGGAGGAGGTTCTTCAGGAAGAGAAACTGTGCTTAAAACAGGGGCCTCTTCAGGAAGAGGGGCTTCGCTTAAAGCAGGCGAATTTTGAGGCTGAGAATCTATGCCTGGCACAGGCGTTTCTACAGCCAAGGGTTCTGTTTTGATAGTAATATCGCTTTCAACCACTTCTTTTTTGATGATTTCAGGAGGAGAATCTTTTTGAGAACGGTATAAAAAAACTACTGAAAACAAAAAAACTAAAAACAAAAGACTGGAGAGAATAGTCTTTTTTGTTAGCTTATACTTGTGCGCAAATTCATGATTTTTTTTCTGAAGATCATTGATAGCAAATTTAACAATTTTAGAATCTATTTGTTTTTTACCTAAAGTAAAAGCGACTATTAACGCGCGGTCCGCAAGAACATTAATCAACCTTGGAGTTCCTTTTGAATATTCATGTATTTTGCCCATTGCGTTGCGAGTAAAAGTTAGATTTTCGTTTCCCCCCGCTATTCTTGTCCGATGCTGAATATAACTTGAGGTTTCATCTTTACTCAGAGGGAGCAATTCCCAGTCAATGGTAATTCTCTGTTTTAACTGTCTGAGATCCGGACGGGATAATGTATTTTCAAGTTCCGGCTGTCCAACAAGGATGATCTGAATTAATTTATCTGTTTCGGTTTCTAAATTGGAGAGCAATCGGAGTTGTTCAAGTACATTGGGGGTCAGGTTCTGAGCTTCGTCAATAATAAGAATAACTTTGTTTCCCTGTCTTTTTTCTTCAAGAAGATACTCATTAAGTCTATCAATCAGGTATTTTTTGCTTTCATTATTTGATGGGATACCCAGGTCATCATTGATATTTTGAAGCAACTCTACATCCGTCAAGTAGGGGTTAAAAATGTAAGCTACTTTAATTTTTTTATCTAAATGATTTAAGAAATTTCGACATAAAGTTGTCTTTCCGGTCCCTACTTCCCCTGTGATAGTTGCAAAACCCTTGTTTTCCTCAATGCTAAAAACTAAATGCGCGAAGGCTTCCTGATGTTCTTTGCTCATGTAAAAAAATTTGGGGTCAGGCGTCAGTTTGAAAGGTTTTTCCTTTAGACCGAAATAACTTTCGTAGAGAGATTGTTCTACCATACCTGAGCCAGTTTGATTTGGTATAGAAGAAAAAAATTCAGGTTTTTTATCTAAGAGATTTGACTCCATAATTGGCTATAAGAATATCAAATTAACAGTTAATTTGCAACTAATTATAAATTAAATTGCGTCATAGATTCCAAAGTGTGGCTGTTTTTAAACAGGGAAACTATCAACAAATAATTTCTTAAGGAGTAAACTCCATCCCGTCATATGCAAAAGAGACGTTTTCCGGAAAGTCTTTTCGCTTTTCTTCAAAATTTATTTTATGTCCAAGGTGGGTTAAAACTGCCCTTTCAGGTTTTAATTCTTCAATAACACTTAAAGCCTCCGAAATGTTGAAATGCGTGGGATGAGGCTCGTCCCTGAGAGCGTTTATAAATAGCAGTTTTAAACCATAAAGCGCTTTTTTAGAATCATCAGGGATTTTACTGCTGTCCGTTATATAAGCGACATCAAAAAAACGGTACCCGGTAATCAGCAATTTACCATGAAACACTTTAAGAGGGATTATTTTAATGCCAAATACAGGAAAAGGGTCTTCCACTTCAATCAGCTCAATTTGGGGTATACCACCGCCGGCCTGAACTTTTTCATCAAAAGCATAAAAATAGATTTTCTTAAGATAGCTTAATGTTTCTTTTCTTCCGTAACAGGGAATCCGATTTTTATGCCTGCTTGTAAAAACCCTTAGCTCATCAAGTCCATGAACGTGGTCCGCATGGTGATGAGTAAACAAAACCGCGTGGACATTTTCAATATTAAATTTTAAAGCCTGAAACCGGAAGTCGACAGAAGTATCAATAATGATGTTCTGGTTGTTATGCTGAATAAGGATGGAGGAACGCAGTCGCTTATTTTTAGGATTGTTTGATTTGCAGACAGAGCAATGACAGCCAATAACCGGAACTCCGGTAGAGGTTCCGCATCCCAGAACTGTAATTTTTAAATTATTTGGCACGGGATAAAATCATTTGATACAACAGCGGCAGCATGATCTCATGATGACCGGTTATAGAATAACCTCGGCCTCCGTCCTGAGTTGGACGGGAAATCACGTTTTCTTTAGGGCGGTAATGCTGGATCATGTCCATATTTACAGTAGTAAAACCTTGCGCGCGATACCCAAGGTTTCTTGCGACAGATAATCCTTTCAAAAACAGTTCGGGAAGCAATACGGAAGAGCCTATATTAAAAAAGCATCCACCCCCTTCCAGACTGGCTATAATAGAAGTCAACAGTTTGAAGTCGTTATACGTCCCCTGACCCATTTTACTTCCATCAAAGGATGGATGCATATGAGTAATATCTGTTCCAATTGCAGAATGGACAGTAACAGGGATTGAATGTTCATAACCAGCAACTAAAAGGCTGAACTCCTTATGTTTATAATCGCCTTTCGTTATTTCTTTTCCCCATATTTCTCCCAAATTCGCTTCTTCATTAAAATGCTTTTCAAGAGCAGAGTTCATCATGGAACCGGTCTCTTCCACCATTCCGAATCGCCCTTCTTTTATTTCACTGGCGACATCCTCGGAAGTCTCTCCATGAAACGCTATTTCAAAATCGTGTATTGCTCCGGCTCCGTTCATAGCCAGGGCGGTAATCAATTTCCTTTTCATCAAGTCAATTATCAGGGGGGAAAGCCCACACTTGATCACATGCGCCCCGATTCCCCAGATAACAGGTTTGTTATTTTTTACTGATAAGACAACTTCATCGGCAATCTTTTTCAGATCATTTGCCCTTAAAATTTTTGGGAAGAGTTTTTCTATTTGATCTCCCGGCTGCCAGTCTTTCAAATCCACAAAATCATTGACTGAGACTTTACTTTTTCTATCTTTAATCGGGTAAGTCTT
>DASCNB010000252.1:0-13325 GCA_036011265.1 Nitrospinota bacterium
ACGCAACAGATTCTGTTTCGAGCAGAACCGGTTTGCTATCCATCTCCTCTATTGGATTCTCCCTGCTTTGTCCAAGAATGGTTTTTGCCCAATTGCGTCCCATAACCATCGCAGTGTCCATAAATATGTACCGGAAGAGTCCTTGACGCCCTAAAGTTGTGATATTTTCAAATCTGTTGACAAAATTTCGCATCTTTTCAACCTTTTTCATATAACCGATTTTGTAACATGGATAGGCATGTTCGGCCCATGTAGAAAAAGAACCGCTTATTTCTTTTTCTATGTCGAAGCCAAGCGACTGCATGTCCTTTATGACTCTTTTAAGCAGTTTCTCGTTGCTCATATTCCAGATTGCGTCTCCTTTGTCGCATGGAATTTCGAGAATCGCCGATGTTTTCCCATTCGGGGCGCTGAAGGGACTCCGGTGTTTTGGTTCCTGAATGCGGGTCATTATAAAATCATCTTCAGGTATATACATCCATGTGTTTGGAGAAAGGGTTTCTCTGTTAAGCTCAATGTTGAGAAAGCGAAGGCTTCTAAATAGGAGGGCAGGGGGATTCTCAAACCCGAGTAGCTGTGCTAAAGAATCAAGAGGGATTGTCGAAAGAAATTGATCCGCTTCAATATAGTTTTTTTTCCCATTGCTATTTTCAACTAAAACCCTGCAGATGCGATTTCCGCTTGTCTCGAATTTGAAAGGTTGAGTTCCGGTCAGCACTTTTCCACCAGAGTTTTTAATTGCTACCGTCATTTTTTCAAAAATAGAGCCGACACCTTTTTTTGGATAAAGATACTTTGAAGCATAAGTACGGGGTGTGGCTCTTGTTAGACGCAGTGCTTTAAGCAAAACCATTCCCGCGTTCAAGAGAGAGATTCGTTGGGCAGCCCAATCATCTGAAAGTTCGGAAGCCGGAATTCCCCAGAGTTTTTCGGTATATGGTTTAAAAAAGTATTCATTAAGCGGTTTGCCAAAGTTTACATCAACCCACCTTTCAAAGGAATCTTGCGGTGAAGATGAGACGGAGAGACCGGATAAGGAGGCAGAATAACCTAGGGCAAATTTCAAGGACATCCATAGTGAGGCTTGCTTGAAAACATTGAGGCAATTTATGGGGTAGTCATATTTCCTGTCATGAAACCGGATAATACTTTTGCGTGTACGGGTTAATAACTCATCTGACATTAACGCGCGGATATCATCTATTAATTCACTATCTTTTGAAATAAACCGATGACCGCCAAGATCGTATTGATATCCGTTCTGCCGGATGGTTTTGCACAGTCCTCCGACAGAAGCTTCCTTTTCTATAACAATTGGTGTAACACCGTTTTTTGCCAGCTCCCATGCGGCTGTTAACCCGCATGGGCCGGCGCCAAAAATCACAACTTTCATATAGGGGTCACCAATTAGCGTTGACCTGTATGGCAAGCTGGTCGTTGTCGGTTTTATTGGCCCCTTCTTCCTGATTCCATAGGTATTCTCCCTTTATCTGAAAGTTATCCAGCAGATAAAGAACTAAACCAAGAGAAGTTTCTTTTTTGTTATTGTCAGCTTTATCCTCATCATTATCATACTGCCCGTAGCGAGCGACAATATCTACCATCGGATGTACCGATGAGCTTGCTTGCACATAAAAACCGGAAACGTCCTTGTCCATGCCGGCAACAGATGAATCCAGTTCATCCTTTCCGGTAACATATTCCCCTATGAATTTCGGGGCCATAGTGTTTCCAAAAATTTTATCCGTATCAACGCGCAGATGGGCTCCCACTCTATAGGAAGTATTCTCGCCAGCTGTGTCCCATTTGCCGGTTACGTATGATGCGCCAAGATTTACACCCTCGAACAAGCTATCTAACTGGATCCTGCCGCCAAATGACTTGCTATGGTTTCCACCGGTTGAGGTATCACGGGAAATGCCGCCGTTATTAGCGTCTCCGTTTATAACAAAAAAATCCGCCTGACCTACGCCGTCAAATGTTTGGTTAAAACCAAGGCCGACGTCTGACCATGTACCGGGGACTATACCGCCGCTTTTCATTACTTTCGGACGGGTAACCAGTTTATTTTTAAAGCCAGGATAGCTAAAGTACTCAATGCCGAAAGGAACATAAAAGGCCCCCAGGTAACCCACCGAACCCTCAACTGGAGTGACACGAAGCATCGCATTGTCTAATTTGAGCTCACCGTTGCCTCCTGACCTGGTAGAGGTTCCGCCCCCTTTTAATCGCGTAAAATGCTCGTACTCAACTTCGGAAGAAATGAAAACCTTGTCGTTAATTGGAATTCCCATCCAGACAGTAATTTTATGGATGTCAAAAGTATCATTTTTCTTTTCCGCGTTAAAATATTCAAAATCATAATATCCATGCCACTGGACTTTTTGAGCTGCGGACGATAAAGAAGTCGCGCCTATATCAAATCCCCCTTTGTCTTTAGCAAGAACGTCGCTGGTTGATGCTAAAGCCGTCATAAAAACTACAATGAAAATGATTCTTATTACCAATTTATTTTCAAAAAACATCTTACCTCCTTCATAAAAAATGGGTTAATAATAAACGGATATGCTCCTACCTGCTAAAACCCGGAAAGGTTTTAGCAATGTGATCTTCAATTGCTTTAACAGCCTGATCGTATTTGGCTGTGTCCGGTGACTTTTTGCCGATTCCGAACAGGCCGGGGTTGCCGAGGCCATCCAGCGCGATTTTAAATTGAGCAATTATAGTGGAACTCCGGGTAGTATCCTGTTTTTTAACGTTCCCGTCCAGGACATCGAGATAACTTTTGTAAGCGAGTTGTAAACGGGCCTTCGAGTTTTTATAATTGCTCAAATTTTCTTTCCTGTTTTGATGCAGTTTTTCGCGGATGGACAAATATACCAGGTTGGCAAAGTGCTCGGCAGTTTTGGATATATCTTTTTCGGAGACAGTATTTTCAATACGGGGTGCTATATGGTCAGCCGGGAAAATATGATTTTGCTGCAACGCAATCCCTTTTTTTGCCAGGCCGGTTACTTCATTCCAGTTACCATCAGTTGCAGCCGCAATGGCGGTCTTAAAAAGCTTAACCATCGGGTCTTCTGCTTCAGCATAACTGTAGGCAAAAGCGGTCCCGGTCCAGGATATCAACAGAAAAGAAACCGCCAGGGCAGGCAGGAAAATCCTATGCACGTACAACCTCTCTTTTTCGTAGTAGCAGTTTGTCCCAGAAACTGAAAAACATCGTAATGACTGCAAAGTACGACAAATAAGAGATCACTTGAATAAGGCTGGGAGCGTGTGTGTATCCAAAGAGGGCCTTGAAAAATATCCCAACTTCGCTTGAATCCAACATGAACCAACTCAAATCAAATATGGCAGGCTTCAGGACAGGGAGCAAGTTAAGATCTTGCAGGATTCCGATCATATTTACCAGCAATCCTGCTGCGATAATTGTAACAAGACCGCCGGTTATGTTAAAGAACGTTTTGATGGGGATGTTGCGCATGCCTTTAAAAATTGCAATGGTCAGTACCAGTGCGATGACTAATCCCAGTGCGCCACCGTAAAAAACCGGAGCATTCATTTCATTGCCAAAAAGGGCGCCTAAAAACAGCACGGTTTCAAAACCTTCCCGCAAAATTGCAAGAAAACTCATAAAAACAAGAGCAAATACACTGCCGGTCGATATAACATGTTCCAGGTTCTTTTCAACATCACCTTTGATATTACGGCCATTTTTGCTCATCCAGATAACCATATAAGTAAGGACGACAACCGCGAAACCCATTATTCCTACTTTGAGATAAAGTTCCCCTAATTTGCTTTCAAAACCGTTGTAATATATTTGAAATAAAAATCCTAAGGCGAAGGCGCTGAGCAGTCCCAAAAACACACCCATATAGACCCATTTGTTATATTGTTTCTGATTGCAGCGACCCAGGTAGGTAAGAATAATCCCGACAACTAAAAATGCCTCCAAACCTTCTCTAAAAGTTATCAGCAGTCCCGCAGCCATTTCGTTTTTCTCCTTTATTATAATGATGTAAAGATCGGCAATAAATCTATAATGATAGTTATTATCATTTGCGATATAATGGTAGTCGATTGCTGAATGGATGTCAAGTCTTTTTTTTATTTAGATGGACATTTATCTGGGGATTTAGTTGGGGATTGGATTAGGGATTAATCTCCCTCCATGCAATTGATTGATTTATTATCCTTACATCTACAAAAAAGAAGTACTTAAATGTACTATGCCTTTATATAGAGTGTTTTAGAAATATAATATTTATTCTTTCATTAATTCATTTCTTTTTTTACTCTTTCGGACAAAAGCTATAAAAAGGTATTAATTTCTATCAGCAGGATGTTTCTCATAAGAACCGAATTGAAAAGTACTTTTTCTCTGAATTCTAAATTTAGGGGTTGACCTATTTAGGGGGGGGTAAGTCAAAATGGTTCTTGGGAGTTAAGTGGAAGTGAATTATATTAAAGATAATAATTGACCAGACATTATCAACGAATTTGTTAAGAGGGAGAATGTATGAGTGAAAAAAGGATCCATGAACAATATAAACTCCAACTTAAAATATATGATCTACACGAAAATTTATTAGGCGTTACAAAAGATGTCTCAATGGAAGGATGTTTTATTGAAACGGAACATAATATTAATTGGGATGACCATAATGTTCTTATTGAAATTAGCAGCGCTGAAAAACCGTTGCACGCAGAGTGTCAAATTGTAAGAAGTGTCGATGAAGGGTATGGTGTAAAACTTGAGTTCAGCGAAGAAAATAGGAAAATACTCTCGCAACTCATCGAGCCTTTAAAAAATAAACAAGAGACTGGTGTAAAGACGTAAAATAATCTCAAAATCCCGGCATGACCTTCTCTGCACCTAAATAGTCCATTTTCCTTTAACAGAGTTACAGGCATAAGCCACCTGTAGCCCTTTTTTTATGTGGGAATTTGTTATTGCAGCAGAAGTCGAAGCGGTAGGTGTAGCAAACAGAATAATGGAACAACGTCATAGTTTCTGCTCCAACAAGTATTAATGCTTGCTGAAAGTATGTTCAGTATTGGTGAGGGAAGGGCTGTATTACACGTTCTCACGACCCTCTTTTCTTTATTCTGAAAACTTTTTTTTAATTCTTGACCTCAGGCAATCAAGGGATTAAAATTATCTTAAGAAATCGAGCCTGAGTTTCAATTTTCCTATGGAACCAAGAAAAAGTTGATGGCTAAAGGAGGGGTACTATAAGCATGAAATTTTTTGAGCCAGCTGTTATAATAGTGGATGATAGCCCTCTTCAACGTAAGGTTTTAGCCTCACAAATACAAAAAATAACAGATTGGAAAGTGATTGAAGTGGAAGACCCTGTAGAATGTCTAAATATTCTAAAAGGGAAAAATATCCCCCTTGTAATAACGGATGTTAATATGCCCAAAATGGATGGGTTAGAGCTTTTGCAGGAAATTTTGTCATTAAAGAAGGGTGTGCAGGTGGTTGTGATGTCCACTGGTACTACTGTTTCGAATTGTGTTTCATGTTTCCGTCACGGAGCCACTGATTTTCTTCCCAAACCTGTCGTTAAATCTGATTTACAGAACGTGTTTAATAATGTTCTGGCACGGTTGGAACGCTGGGAAAAACTGATTTCCCTGGGGCATTAGGTAGATTAAACTTTGAATTAGGCTAATGATATTACTCTATTCAAGTTAATTAAGTTACGCCCTTACTATTTAGATACACGCCATACTTTTTATCGTTTATCACTATGTGATTTGTTAACCAATTACTCAATACTACAGCCATTTCTCCAGCTATACTTTTATCTCCGCTAATATATTTCTGATTCATAGCTATAGCTTTCTTAGCAAAATCATCATGTTCGGCTTTATGCGAATCGTATTCAGGAAAGCCATGCTGCTTTATTAATTTTTCTTCCCTGCTAAAGTGAACTTTTGTGTACTTTATAACTCCTTCCATCAAAGCAGGCACTTCCTCTGTCGTGCCTGATTGATATGCGTTATAGAAGTCATTAATAAGTTGTATTAACTTTTTGTGTTGCTCATCCATTTCTTTAACTTTAACGCTGTAATAATCTGCCCAGTTTATTAGTGCCACAGTTGTTCCCACCATACAAAATAATTTACTAAAAGAGAAACAGAGTTTCTGTTCCTATGACAATTAATGGGTAATGATAGCATATCCAGGGTTGGTGGGGGAATTAGAATGACGGTTGTACAAACATAGGGGGAGGTCAGTGCAAAGAAGTTCTTTGTATTTTTACTTTGGATTAAGGCGGCAGTAATTGCCATTTGTTTGATTTCCAAACATATTCTTGTGTAATACATTTGCAATTTTCATAGTTGTACTTTTCAATTGCTTCCCTCTTGCCGTTTTTCAAGCTTGGCTCTAATTTTAATTTCCCGTTTTCATAGGATTGCTTTTCAAATTCCTCAATTATAGTTTTATCTGATTCTGCAGTATCTGTCCGAGATGGTTCTCCCTCGTTATCATCCCAAGGTGTCAACCAAGCGGGTAAAGAAAATGAAAATATATTTTTATCCAATTCTTCGGTATCTTTCTGAGCTTGTTCTTCTTTGGCATCATCCGAAGGCGTCAACCAAGTGGGTAAAGAAATTCCAGCACAACCGGAAAAAGCAACAGATATAGCAATAATAAATATTTTTAAGTTTAAAGCTCTATTCATTAGCTTCATGGTTTCTGCTCCCATTAGATTTAAATAGTAATAATAGCATATTCAGGGTTGGTGGGGGAAGGGTGTTAGAAGTAAAATGTGCTGACAGACGAGCTGGTTAAAATAGATTAAGTTGAAATGTTAAGTCTTTTGCCTGCCTGTTTTTCAACAATATTAGTAAAGGGATTTTGTTCTCTTATTGTTTGTACTTTATTAACTACCAGATTATTCGCCGCAGTCCTTAGTGCAGCTGCCTGTTTTCTAACAGCAGAAGATTTTTGGATACCCGACGATAGACTTTTCAAATTGACTGGTTTAAAGGTAGCAATCTTTTTTAAAGAATTTCCTTGTTTTTCTGCCGAACTGAGTCGGGAAGGCTCTAATACATTATCTAACTCGCCCCCACCTTTAGGCTTAAACTGATTAGGGTCTACTCGGGGTATTCTACTTGCTGCCATCGCTAATATTAAAGATTGCCCTGCCGTTTTGCCCCTTAAAAACGGCAGAAAGAATGCAGTACATCCCTGACAATGTTGATTATTTAATCCTGGTTATCTTTCGGTCTTCTCTCAATCCTATACGGATAGATAGGAGAGTTGTCCATGGGACATGGGTAATGCAGTTGTAAGGGTAGATAAAAGAGACGACCCACAGACACGCTCACGGACATTGTAGCAACTTTTAAAAGAGCTACAGAGGTTCTTTAAAAATAATAAAGCGGGGAATTATTACAAATGGAGGTAGTATTTCTTCTAAAGATTTCTCTTTTATGAAAAGGTTGTATTGGGATCTTTGTGGTACGAGTTTGGCACTAGTTTTAAGGGTATTGCCGAGGGTTAAGCATTTTAAAACTGTAGAAAGAAGTTGGAGGCACCGCCCGGATTCGAACCGGGGATAGAGGTTTTGCAGACCTCGGCCTTACCACTTGGCTACGGTGCCGTAAGTTAAGTTTAATTAGTGAAATTGTTTAGCGAGTGCGTTCCCCGTTGTCTTGCAGAGCTATGAAGCCAGGCATTATCCTGTCCCGGGGCTTTTAACTCAGCTTTATTGAAGGGAATTCCAATTATACAAAACTAATAATGAGACAGCAACGTTAATTTTTGAACAGGACATTGTGCTTGTTTTGCTTCTACACTTTTGGTACTATACCAAGTTCTATTTATGGATATATAATTCCACACAGTGGATTTCATTCCCCGACGCTCTGCATCGGGAGGATGTTGCTTGATATTTTTAAGAGGAGGTAAAATGCCAGTTGTTGAAAAATTAAAGAAAAAGATTGGATCTTTAAAAGATCAAATTTCAGAATCGATTAAAAGTTCAGAAAAACCTGATGTAGATAAAGAGCTGAAAGTAAAAAGAAAGAGGTTGAAAAGGCTGCAAAGAAAATTGAAGTTACGTCTTATCATTACTGACAAGGAAGCTAAACGAAAAGAAAAAGAAGAAGCAAACAAAGTAAAAAGAACGGAAAAAGAAAAGAAAACGGAAGAAAGAAATAAAGCGGAGAAGGCAAGAAAAGCTGAGGAAATCGCTAAACTCAAGCAGATTCAGGAAGGAAGAAAAAAGGCCCAGGAAGAGGAGGAAAAAAGAAAGAAAGAGGAGGAAAAGAAAAAAGCTGAGAAAAAGAAAGAAGACGCGGAAAAGAAAAAAGCTGCAAAAGAAAAAAAAGCTACGGAAATAGCAAAGAAAAAAATAAAAGAAAAAGAAGCTAAAGACGTTAAAATAAAGGAAAGTAAAGCCAAGAAGCCCACGGAAGCAAAAAAAACTGTGCCTAAAAAGAAAGCGGTGCCAAAGGTAAAAGAAGAAAAAAAGCCTAAAACAACTGCAAAGAAGAAAACCACAAAAAAAGCTTCTACGGATAGTAAAAAGGAAAAATAAAAATGAAGTCAGTTGGCTGTATATAGGGATAACGGTTAAGAAATTAATAAAACTTTCAACAATAAAACCCGTCAATTGATTTGTCCGCTGAAGACTAAGACGAAGGTGATTTTATATGGAAATAACTGAAAAAGATGTTGAAGATGTTTCATCGTTAGCTAATCTAAATTTTAACGATGAAACAAAAAAAAATATTACGACCCAGCTAAAAAAAATTCTAGATTATGTTGAAAAACTGAATGAACTTGATACTACAGATATAAAGCCGACTTCACATGCGCTTCCTCTTCAGAATGTTTTTAAAGAAGACCTGGTAAAAAAAATTTTTGATAAAGAAATTTCTTTTCAAAATGCCCCACAATTTGATAAACGCCATTATCAAGTTCCAAAAATAATTGAGTGAAAACCTTTTGGAATCAATAATTTCTCTAATTACACAAATTGTTTTTTTCGTGAAATTAGTGTAATTTCTGGTTTCCATCATAAAAAATGGAATTATTCAAACTTACAATTCATGAACTCCAAGGCTTATTAAAAAATCGGGAGGTTACTTCCGTGGATGTGACAAAATCTTTTCTTGATAGGATTAAAACTCTTGATAAAAACATAAATTCCTATGTAACGCTAACGGAAGATTCTGCTATGAAACAGGCAGTAGAAGCGGACAAGAACTTTAAAAAAGGTGGGGACCAACCTCCACTTTTGGGAATTCCCCTTGCGATCAAAGATCTAATTTGCATTGAGGGAGTGAAAACTACGTGTGGATCAAAGATGCTTCAGAATTTTGTCTCTTCTTATAATGCCACGGTTATTACAAAGTTACAGAAAAATGGAGCAATAATTCTTGGAAAACTAAACATGGACGAATTTGCTATGGGTTCTTCCAATGAAAATTCTTACTTTGGTCCTACCCATAATCCATGGAATTTAGAAACTGTTTCGGGAGGGTCCAGTGGAGGCTCGGCAGCAGCGGCAGCAGCGGATTTATGTGTGGCTTCTTTGGGCTCTGATACAGGAGGTTCCATACGGCAGCCAGCGAGCTTCTGCGGGATTGTTGGATTAAAACCAACATATGGTCGTGTTTCTCGTTTTGGTCTGGTGGCCTTTGCCTCATCTCTCGATCAAATAGGCCCGATGACAAAAGATGTAAAAGACTCGGCGATATTAATGAATATTATTTGTGGCAAAGATCAATTTGATTCTACTTCGGCGGACACTCCTGTCCCGGATTTTACAAAATCACTTGTTACTAATGTTAAAGGGATGAAGATAGGTATCCCTAAAGAATTTTTTATTGAAGGACTTAACCAGGAAGTAGAAAGCAATATTAAAGAAGCAATTAAGGTTTACAAAAACTCAGGGGCGGAATGTATCGATATATCGCTCCCTCATACTGAATATGCCGTTGCGACCTATTATATTTTAGCCTCGGCAGAGGCGAGTTCTAATTTAGCCAGATATGATGGGATTAAATACGGGTATAGAGCTGATTCAGGAAAAGGTCTCATGGAAATGTATCGAAATACCAGGAATGAAGGTTTCGGAGAAGAAGTAAAAAGGAGAATCATGCTTGGAACCTATGTTTTAAGCGCAGGGTATTATGACGCTTATTATTTAAAAGCACAAAAAGTAAGAACATTAATCAAAAAAGATTTCGATGAGGCCTTCAACGAATGCGATGTAATCATTACACCCACTACTCCTTATCCAGCTTTTAAGCTTGGTGAAAAGGTAGAAGATCCTCTTCAGATGTACCTGTCGGACATATTTACGATTTCAGCCAACTTGAGTGGGATTCCTTCTATTTCTATCCCTTGTGGTTTTACTCGCAACGGTTTGCCTATTGGAATGCAGATTATGGCTAAACATTTTGATGAGGAATCTATTTTCCGGTCTGCTTTCACTTTTCAACAGAATACGGACCATCATTCAAAAAAACCTGATCTGCAATATTCTTGACAAAATAAGTAGGATAAACAGGGTTATATCGATTTTCAGGTGGCAATGAGTATACCACTGCTTCTTACATCGATATGGTCGATACACTCTATATAACTAATACCGTTGACACTTCTGTATCTCATAATATAAAATTTAATTATGCAGAATAAATTCAGAAATATAACTTGCCTTATTGCGTTGCTTATTTTTATACCCGTCTGTTCTTTTTCGGCATCTTTGAACCTTGAGGAACGGGTGATTGAGCATACTTTTAAAAACGGTCTTAAAGTTCTAATGATGGAGAGACACCAGGCCGCCACTGTAACAGCCTTTATTAGAATGAACGTAGGATCTGTCGATGAAGTAACAGGAAATACCGGTATCGCCCACATGCTGGAACATATGCTCTTCAAGGGAACTAAAACTCTTGGTACGGTAGATTACGGAAAAGAAAAACCAATCCTGGATGAAATTGACAAAGTTGCCGCTGCCCTGGATGCTGAAAATCGAAAAGGCGTTAGAATGGATAAAGCCAAAGCCGGAGAATTGAAAAGTAAATTAAAGGAATTGCAGGCCAAACATAAACCATTTGTGATCCCGGATGAATTTTCTCAACTTTACGCTAAAAACGGCGGGGTAGGGCATAACGCCGGGACCGGCAACGATGGGACAACATATATGATCCACCTTCCGGCGAATAAGCTGGAACTCTGGGCTGCAATTGAGTCGGACAGAATGAGAGATCCGGTATTAAGAGAATTTTACGCTGAACGTGATGTGGTTATGGAGGAAAGGAGGATGCGTATAGAAAACTCCGCGGGAGGGAAGCTTTATGAGCAGTTTATATCCGCCTCGTTTACAGCGCATCCTTATGGAGTACCGATTATAGGATGGCCGTCGGACATTAGGAACCTTTCAAAAGCAGAAACAAAAAAATTTTTGAAGACTTATTACTCGCCCAACAATGCAATCATTGGTATCGTCGGTGATATAAATCCCGATGAAGTTATTAAACTGATAGAAAAATATTTTGGCGACATTCCTTCACAACCAAAGCCCCCCCCTGTTTTAACTGTTGAACCTGAACAAGCTGGAAAAAGAAGGATAGAGCTGGTTCATGACGCGGAACCGCAGTTACTTATGGGATACCACAAACCAACCTTGCCGGATCACGACGATTATGTTTTTGATGTCATAGACAGTATCCTTAGCAGCGGGAGGACATCTCGACTGTACAAGAGCATAATTTTAAAAAAGCAAATTGCGGTAGATATCGGCACATACTCCGCCCCCGGCTCTCGATATAAAAATTTGTTCGTTTTCTCAGGAACACCAAGACACCCTCATACTGTTGAGGAACTTGAACAGGCCATTGAAGAAGAGATTGAAAAATTGAAGACGCAACCGGTCACCAGGGAAGAACTTCAAAAAGTTATCAATCAGATGGAAGCCGGCTTGGTCCGGGGACTTAAATCCAATTCAGGGATGGCGTCAAAACTAATTTATTATGAAGCAATTGCCGGAGACTGGAAATATTTCATAACCCATGTTGATAAAATTAAAAAAATTACAGCGGAAGATATTATGAAAACCGCTCAAAAATATCTTACTAAAAAAAATCAAACAGTAGCTTATATTAAAAAACAATGATCAGCGTGTGGCATCGACAAAAAAGTTTGTTCATGCCACCCCAATTATAAATTTACTTTTAATAAAACATGAAAAAAGTGAAATTTTTAAAAACAGTTTGTGTTTTTTTTGTAACAATACTTTTTTGTTCTTATGCATACTCATTTGAGCGAATTCATCCATCTGAGCTTACCTATAAACCAATTAATATAAACCCACCGGTCCCGGAAAAAACAACGCTGAAAAACGGGATGGTAATTTATACCCTGGAAGATCATGAGCTTCCCCTTTTCACTGTTCACGCTGTTATAAAAACCGGTGCCATTTATGAAGAAGAAAAGAAGACTGGATTAGCCTCCATGACTGGTTCTGTAATGAGAGCAGGAGGGACCAAATCAATGACCTGGGAAGAGATGGACGAAAAACTGGAATTTATCGCGGGCTCTGTAGAAACTTCCATAGGCTCTGACTCCGGATCCGCAAGCCTTTCTGTTATGACAAAAGATATTGAAGAGGGCTTGAAGATTTTTTCCGATGTTCTGATGCATCCGGTTTTTGACCAGGGGAAAATTGATATTGCAAAGCATCAGGCAATTGAGGCGATCAGAAGAGAAAATGACAATCCCGGCCATGTGGCTCGTAGAGAATTCAAAAGGTTATTGTACCGGGATCATCCTTATGGCCGCAAAACAACTATTGAATCAGTTTCGAGAATAACAAGGGAAGGTATGATAGAGTTCCATAAAAAATATTATCATCCAAATAACGTCATGCTCGGTATTTCCGGTGATTTTAAAAAAGACGAAATACTGGATAAAATCCGATCAGTTTTTAAGGACTGGCAAAGGAAGGAAATTGATTTTCCTGAAGTGCCAGCGGTAAAAAAAGACCTTAGCAGGTCAGTCAATTATGTCTATAAAGACGTTAAACAATCGGTCATCCGCCTGGGGCATATGGGGCTTGATTATAGAAACCCGGATCATTATGCCGTAATACTAATGAATTATATATTGGGTGGAGGTAGTTTTCAATCCAGAATGATGCAGGATATCAGAAATGACAGGGGACTCGCCTATTCTGTCTGGAGCTACTTTCAATTAGGTATGCGGGATATAGGCGTCTTTGCGTCAGGGTCAGGCACTAAATTACAATCTACAGTTACTGTTATCAGGCGAATGGAAGATATCA
>DASCNB010000253.1:0-3775 GCA_036011265.1 Nitrospinota bacterium
GTTTATTTTCTGCGGAGGTAATGAGTTCTTCCATAATTTCAGCGGCAGGTTGAATAGATTTTACCATCCCGACACTCTGTCCTGCCATAAGGGACCCCTTCTCGACATCTCCTTCAATAACAGCTCTTCTCAAAGACCCCAGCCAGAACTCCTCTAATTTTAATTGTGCTTCGTTTACTTCGATTTTTTTTGCTTTAACGTCCTGAAGACATTTTAATTGCAATTCATTGTAGTCCCTGGTGCCTTCGTTCACGATAGCGCGGACCGGAATGACAGGAAGTATCGGGTCAAACTGGGCTGTAACGACGGCATCTCTTGATTTTGCTCTTAAAAAGACTTGTTTAAACTTGTCATGCGCTATACATTCTTCCGCCACTACAAACCGGGTTCCAAGCTGGCAGCCCGCGGCTCCCAGGGCGAGATAATGAGCTATTATTTCACCGGTGGCAATTCCTCCGGCAACAAAAACAGGAACTTCTTTAATATTTAATATGATTTCCTGAACAAGCAATGATGTGGAGATCGGTCCTATATGCCCTCCCGCTTCATTTCCTTCAATAATAAGAGCGTCTACTCCGTGTCGAATCATTCGCTTGGCCAGGGAAATGGTTGGTGCAAAACAGATCACCTTTGAACCGGCTTCTTTAACTCTTTGTATGTCTTTCCCGTTAGGGATGCCTCCTCCAAAAAAAATATGAGTGACTTTTTTTTGAAGAGCGGCATCTAACTGTTCTTTTAGATAAGGAGTTATTGTAATAATATTAACTCCAAAATTATTTTTTGTTTTTTCAAAGGTTTTGTCAATTTCATTCGCAAGGATGTCTCCCGGCATGTTAGCAGCAGCGATAATACCAAAACCGCCGCTATTTGAAACAGCGGCTACCAGGCTGGATTCACTGACCCAGGACATGGCGCCGCACAAGATAGAGTACTTAACTCCTAAAAAATCTGTTCCTCTTTTCCAAATTCTGTTTAAATAGTTTAAATCTGTCATATTATCTTTGTTCCTCAGAAGGTTGAGAAGAATTTAAAGTAATTTTTGCAATTTTCTGATCTAAATTTTTAATCGTATGGTTTTGTTTACGAATAATATTTTTCAACCGCATATTATTAACCATTCCAAATAGAGAGGCCAAAAAAAAACCGCTGAACAAGGAACTCAATAACACTACTACAAGAGGGGTCAATATTGTTTTTAACTCGAATTTAAAATTATAATATTTTAACTCTACGGTCTGCAGATTTTGAACAGAAAATGCCCCTATTGCTATTAAGATCATCATCCAAATAATTAATTTCAAGGGAGTCATAGAGAAGGTTTTTCTTTTGCGGTTTTTTTAACTTTTTTATCCTTTATTTCTTTTTCAGTATCGGACATCTTTTGTTGTAATGGTGGTTTTGATTGGGCATCTGCGCTTTCCATTGTTTCATCGCTTAGATTCAAACCCTTTTTGATTTTTTCAAACAGGTTTTTACCGGAGTCGAACAGTTTTTCTTTTGCATCCCCAGAATCACTTTGAATGCTTGCAATTTCCTGTTCTATTTTTTTTATTTCTTCTTTTTGCTCTTTTATTGACTCCACCAGGCCGGCAACTATTTTGTCATTTTTAATGTCTTCCCTCTTTTGTATAAAAAAATTATAGAGTATTTCTCCCAGTTTGGCCATCTCAACTTCTACCTTTTGTTGCATTCCATAAACTTTCAATTTTTTTTTCACAATATCAATCTGAAAAGAAGCTTGCTCAGACCCGGTCTCCATTAGCTCTTTTCCTTCTTTAATTCCATTTTTTATCAACGACATTATATTCCCTGCAAAATATTTGACAGAAGATATTAATAATCAGGATGCCAGGTGCGGTATTCCAGTGTGGCTGAATAAATATTGGCCCGGGCAATCATTAAACCAATTCTTTTAGTTTTCATTTAATTTCAACTCTTCGTTCCTTGTACTCAATAAAATAAATGAGAAAAACATCATACTGGCAGCCTAAACTCCTTGTCAAGATTATAAAAGATGAAACCTCAAATCACAAAATTCAAATCACAAATTAATCTTAATGACTATGATTCGGCAATGCTTCGGAAGGCCCAACCTGATAAAGACTATAATGGTGAGCTTTCCGAACCATGGTCATTGAATATTGTTATTTGGTCCCGGTCATTTGGGATTTCATATTTCTTTTTATTTGCGGCTTTAAGTCGTTATGATATAATAGTAAAAAATTAGTTGGTTTGGAATAGGGAGTTTATAAGCTTATGCCGAAGGTAGAACTTCAGCCCAAAGATAGTAAAATGTTAAAAAAAATAGACAAAGTTGTAGAAGGGACTAATATTGTTCAGCGTCAGTTGGAGTTGACTCGCGGTCATTGGGACTTTGTTGTTTTTGGAGCCAATAAAAGTAATATGATTATAAGAGAGGGATATGCACAGCATGTGAGGATATTAGACTCTTCCGCGTATATTGTTTCTGTCGCAGGGCATGGCGATTATGCCGGCCAGCCTTACGGAAATATTGCGCCAATTCCCATAGAGGAGCTTGTTGAGGATGCTATTCCAGATGAGTTAAAGGGTCTTGAGGTGTTGAGTGTTGACCCTTTGAGACCATTGTCTATTAGTTTCAAGAAAACCGTTTCTTTATTAAAAGGAGAAAAATTAATTCAAGAGAATTATGCCGACAAAAACATTGCCATAATCCAAACTCCCAACGAAAAATACTGGGCTATTTCTGTTTTAAAATATCTTAATGAATGTGATAGATTCTTCCCGGACTTTCTTAGCGAGGCAATTAGAAAGGGTAAACTTCCTATCAATGCCAAATTTACAGACCTTTCTTCATTTAAAAATAGAGGGCCCCATTTACAGTAATCCCGTTGATTTTTGCCCTTAACCCCAATGTATGGTTTTCTTAATAGTTTATTTCTTCTTTTAGATTGCGGCTCCCCTTATTTTGAGAAATGTAAATAAACTGAAATCCCTGCATAATATAAAGGGAAGGATGTGGAAAGCAAAACAAGCCAAGCTGGTGGGTTTTGAAAAAAAAGATAGATCGCTAATAAATTAAGACACCATACAATACAAAAAATATTCGTTACCCTGGCAAATGGTTTTGTTTTAAATGGCACGATATATTTAATTGGCATAAAAACTGCCGCTGAAAATAAGATAAATATTATAATATTTAAGAAAGTTGGAAGTTTAAGCAGATAAAGGTAAAAAACCACCAAATTCCAATATGACGGGAATCCTGAAAAAAAGCCATCTTCTGTTTTAGCTGAGACCTGGCTAAAACCATAAGCGCTTGCCATAATGGGTATTATTCCTAATAAAAGATTGTCTTCCGGAAGAATCTTTAAAAAAAACGCCATTACTACAGGAACCAGCACGTAATTAAGAAAATCGACCAGATCATCAAGCTTTCTCCCGTCAAATGATGCCAAAACCTTTGAAACGTTAAAGCGTCTGGCAAGCAAACCATCGGTCGCGTCAATCAAGATGGCAAGGAACATGTAAGAAAAAGCGGTTTTGATTTCTCCTTTAGCGCAGTTATAAAGCGTTAGGCCGGCAATAGGTATTCCTAAACCGGTATAAATGTGGATTAACCACAGAAGATGGGTCCGCATAATGGTTAGAGGTCAAAAATAATCTTTGCTTTCCATTTTCCTTTTTGTTGTTTTATCGCAAGTTGATGGTACGTTACAGCTTTTATTTCTGTTTTAATGAGATGTTTTTCTCTCTTATAAGTTTCCCCCGCAATTTCCGCGTGTAGATGATTTTC
>DASCNB010000254.1:0-12986 GCA_036011265.1 Nitrospinota bacterium
GCAATCAATGAACGCCGATTAATTTCCACTGCCTTTTTAAAATATTCAGCTGCTTTTACATAAAGTTTATTTCCAAAGTAAATTTTTCCAAGGAAATAATTACCTCTAAATGAATACGCGTTAATATTAGTTAATGCCTTATAAGTTTCTAAGGCCTTTTCTTTTAAACCGAGTTCTAAATAAGTTGCTCCAAGCGAAACATATGCGGCTTCCTTTTTTGGGTCAATTTTAATCACCTTTTGATACTGTTCTATGGCCAGGTCCTTTTTGGAAATATTCGAATAAAACTTGCCGAGAAGCATTCTTGCCTTTATGTAATCCGGATCAATGGAAAGAGCGTCCTTGCATGCCTGAATCGCCTCAGTCATTTTGCCTGAGATAACATAAGCGAGAGCCAGACTTTTATAAAGAAAAGGGGAGGAAGGATCGTAACCAATTGCTTTCTGATAAATTTCCACTGCTTCTTTATATTGCCGTTCCGCAATTTTCATCTCAGCAAGCAGAAAATTATAATAAGCATCGGATTTTAGTTTATTGGATGAGAATCTATCCGTCCTGTGTTTCTGGATTTTTTCAGAAAGACCGGTAGAAGGGACAGCGGTCTCACCTTGCTCTTTGGTTTGTAAGGAGGCACAGCCGGTTAACATTGACATGACTATCACCCAGGGGATGAGTCCGCCACGCACTTTCTTTTCTATAAAAAATGCTTTATTCATAATTGGAATTTGCTTTTTATTTTTTTTCTTATGAGCAAATAGGATTAGCTTCTTTTCGAACGCGACGTAACATTTCCACGCCTTTTCCTTTAATCATTATCCTTTTTAAAGCTATTTTTAAATCAGCGTCCTTTAAAGCGTTCAAAGCCACATCCACATCTTTTTCATCATTTTTATTTGTAAAACCTGAGAGGTCTATTCGCGAATCTTCCTTTTCAAAAGGTTTCTTTGCCATACTTGAAGAACACTCTCCTATTTTAAAATAAATTTTCTGAACTAATTTTCTTCCCATGAACTTATTGATTTTTTCCTTTATCTGATCTTCCATAAAAACAAGTTGGTGCAGCCACATGGAGTCTGATACATTTACAAAAAGTGTCCGAAACTTAAAATAACGCGGCTTGGAGACAGAGTCTATATGTTCTCCAACAATTTCAAGCCATTGATCAATTACTTTTTGTTGAGTCATCTTGATGTCTATCCCCAGGTTTTTAAATGATCTGGTAAGGATTCTGCCAAGAGGTGAAAGTTTTTTTGTGGAATATTTTCTTGCGAATGACATGATGCTTATTTTATCAGTAAGATCAGCGGGAGTCAATTTTGAGTTTTAATATTTTATTTTAGCGGAGTAAAAAGGAAAGCGAGTCGGAGCCATGTTATTCTCTCCGTTTATAAGAGGCGGAGCCCCCTGCAAATGGGCCAGATTTTGCCCGGGAAACTCCGCCAGAGGTAAATTTTTTAACAATAATATTGATGTCCTATTGTTCCTGTTTTGTTTGTGTATTCTCCTCCTCAGATATGGCTATCAAATTTTTAATCTTCTCAAATTTTTTGGTACTGATTCCTCTCACATTGGTTATTTCCTCTTTTTTCTTAAACTTGCCATGCTCTGTCCTATACTGAATAATCTTTTCCGCAGTTGATTTCCCTATACCGGGAAGAGTTGATAATGCTTTGACATCTCCATCATTAATATTTATAAATCCGGGACTTTTCCCGGATTTGGCGTATAGCACCTGGGGCAATGAAAGAAGAGTAAAACCAAAGAATAAAATAGTCAGTATTTTTAATGACCGCTTCATAATATCCTCACCTCCTTTCCATAGTAATTAAACAAAAAAGAACAGTGGGAAAGTATATGGATAATTGCTTTATTTGTCAAGATATAAATTTTATGTTAAATATAATATCATACAAAAACAATCTGGGCATAATGGTCGCAACAAACCCCGGAAGGCAATCATAAGGAGTTCGGATGAGCGAGACAAAGAATTATTTTTCTCTTTAAGTAGGGGTATTAAAGAGTATTAAGAAAGAGAATTAATAGGGGGGAGCACTCTCTTGCTTATGCTTCGTGGGGTTTCAAAAACTCCAGCTTTTTGTCCAGGAGGGCTGTTTCAATAGTGTTTCTTAGGTCCCTCTCTCTTACAGGTTTTATCATGTATCCCAGAGGCTTTGTTGTTTGAGCCCTTTCCCGAGTATTTTGATCCATGCAAGACGTAACATATATAACAGGTATATTGAAACGGGAGCGTAATATCCCGGCTGTTTCAATTCCGTCCATTTCACCCTTCAAAATAATATCCATCAACACCAAATCAGGATTATGTTTTTCTGCCAAGGAAATTGCCTTCTCTCCGAAAGCAACGGATGCTAGAGTTGTGTATTCTAACCTCTCCAAACTCCTGCACAAGGATTGTGCAATAATACATTCATCCTCGACAACAAGAATTTTTACTTTCTCCATAATCCACCACCAAAAAATTAACATGGGGTCATTGATTTCATCGGGCAAGCATTAGCAAAACTTTTTTTAAGTCAATCGGGCGGCCACCCTGCTGGTTGAGACCACTGACCTCGCTGTGTTTATCTTTTCTATTTAATACGCTTGAGTGTGGTCTTGGCCTGCCTCAGCATCTTTCTGCATTCAAGGATTGGCCAGGTTATGTCCGAAATATGTTGAATTAGCGGGTCCTTCTCGATGCCGTCAATGATAAATTTTTCCTTGTTGTTAATTGTAACTTCAGCAAAATGACGTTCTTTTTCAAACCGCATCCTTTGATATGAAAAGTATCTTACAATGACGTTAAGTATTTCACCCTCATACTCAAATGCAGAGCGACCTACTTCCTGACAACCGGAATACGGTACCGTCGTCCAGTCAATTTCCATTGGCTTAGGCTTGACAACAGTCAGGTGATTAAACTTCCTGCCTTCTAATGATTGCTTTTTCATAGACGCCTCCTTGTTGTTAATTTTCAAATAAAAAGCAATCATCATGCCAAATACTTACTTTGTTGGAAATTAAGGACTGTTATTGTTTCTTCTGATGGCCGTAACCTGTAAACATTTCTTGCGAGGTTTATTGAGATTTAAACTGCAAAGTAAAAGTGGAGCCTTTTCCCGGTTCGCTTTCCGCTTCTATCCTACCACCCATCTTTTCTACCAGCTCTTTTGATATAGATAGTCCGACGCCCCACCCATCCTTTTTCCCGGAACCGGGCTTCGTAAAAAGGGTTTTCAATCTTTCCGGTTCAATGCCGCAACCGGTATCGGAAACAGACATTTTTGCAAAACCATTTTCTATTTTTGAGGATAGGGTCATTACCCCGCCTTCGTCCATAGCTTCAATGGCATTGTTGATTATATTCTTTATGACCCGCTCCAGATCAAATTGGTCCGCCTTAATGAGTTTTCCATTTTGATCAAGTTCTTTCTTTACAGTTATCCGGTGGTCCTCTAATTTCCTTTCCATAGACATGCACGCATTATTTAACACAGTATTAATATTAACATCCTTTTTCGCCGGCGTGTAAGACTCCATCGGCTCCCTGACTTTTGAGATAAGGTGGCTAATATTTTTTGATTCCGATTCTATCATTTCCTTAGAAAGCTCTTTCCACTCTTTATCTTTTATCTGCCTTGCCAGAGACTTGGTTACTCGAACAAAATTGTCTATGGGATGTTTCAGGTCATGAACAATGTCCCTGCTTACTTTTCCCTGTTCTGCTAATTTTGAATATTTTTCTAATGCCGCTTCCAAATCCACAACGCTCTTGGACATTAAGTTATAAAAACTTGCCAGGCTACTAAATTCATCCCCTGAATCAAAAGAGATCTCTTTATTATTGATTCCTCCTATCAATTTTTTTAAAGGCCTGACAACTGAACGATTGACCCCGATAAAAGCGATAATAGACATGATGATCAGTATAATCAGGCCGAGTATCACCATACGTTTCCCCATTTTGTAAGTGGGAGCATAGGCTTCTGACAGGGGTTGCTCAATGATCAAACCCCAGTTTACGGTTTTGATGGGAGCGGCCGCGCCCAGCACCATAATCCCTTTCGGGTTCTCATATTCTAAAATAGACGCCTTCCCTTCCAGCACTTCACGGGTGATTTGTAAATAAGAGAGGTTGTCCTTCCTGATAATGCCCGGCTTGGAGTTTCCTTCTCCATGGGCGACAAGAAGCCCTGTCTTAGTAACTACCAATGCGTATCCCTGCTTCTCAATTGTCAGGGAGTCGACCAGTCTCCACATATCAATCAGGTTGATGGTCCCGATGATTGCCCCGTCAAATTCACCCAACTGAAATGAAGGGATGGCAATAGTCATGGCGGGAACAAGATTATCTGAGATAGAAACGTCGGAAAAATAGATATGGTTTTGCGAAGCAGTTTTAAAGGCAATCTCTTTCGAACGGTCTTTCAAATCACCTCCCATTTCCGATGTAATAATTTCCTTTCCCCGCTGGTTGGTTATTACAATTTTATCGAATTCCTGAAACTGCAAAACATGGTTCTTTAGCACAATATCTTTCTGGCTGTGGCTGAGATGCAGGCCGTTAATGTTTTCTGTTATAGAGCGCAGGATATTGATGCTGTTGGTAATGTATTGTTCTATCTGCTCAGCTGTACGTATGGCGACTTTTTGATTACCCTTTGATACAGCCTGAAAATCGGCCTTTGAAGATATGGAGAGGGAAAGCAAAGCGAAGATAATCATCGGGATTATAATGGAAGCCACAAGGATAATGCTGAGTTTGAAGGAAATATTGGAAACCCGTAAAGAATGAATAATAGATTGAAAAATTGATTTACGCCGTTTTTGCATTTTAAAAATTTACTCCCTGGAAACTGATTTCCCCGTGTAAAAAAAATTTAAAAAAATTTTTTTTGACAAAAAATAATGGCCGGTCAGCACCTGAAAAAAGGCCAACATTCCGTCTTTTTTCTATAAATCCAGACGGAACAACAAAAGCACCTTAAAATTCAGCCTATTACACAAGCGGCCAGGAATCGGTCCTTTTTAAGTCATTTCGTCTCAATTTTCTGCTCTCTCTTCTGCCATCTGTACACCATTCTCTGTCTTCTTTTTCTGACGACTGCCCTCAGGAACATACCAGTCTTTAAGGTCGAGTATCCAGTTTGGGTGTACTTTCATCCCTTTAAACCTTTCATGGACCACAAAAAGACTGTTTGCCCAGAATAATAATATCCCGGGAGGGTCGTTAAAAATCTCTTCCTGAAATTGATAATATAGCTTTTTCCTCATATCAATTTCAGAGACTCTCCTCCCCTCTTTAAGATATTTGTCTATCTTTTCGTTTTCATAAGAGAAAAAATTTCTCCCTTTTTCAATCTGTGATGAATGCCAAAATCTATAGTTGTTATCAGGATCGCCTCTACCCACCAAATCAATCAGTATTGCATCAAATTTTTTTTTAGTGATACTTTCAATAAATTGTTTCAGAAAATATTTTTCTGTTTTTATCGAAACTCCTATCCGGTTCAGATCAACCAGAATATATTTAAGTGTTTTTTCTTGAATAGCATTTCCTTCTTTTAACAAAACTGTAAATTTGAGTTCCACACCCTCTTTATCCAGAATATTATTGCCATTGGTATCACTCCACCCTGCTTCATGCAAGAGTTTTAAAGCCTTCCGGGGGTTATAGGGATAAGGCCCTATTTTTTTGTTGAATGCCCATGAACCGGGATAAACAGTCCCTGAAGCAATTTCCCCATCATTTTTTAAAACATTTTCCAACAACTCCTTTTTATTAACAGCATGATTTAATGCTATTCTCACTCTTCTATCTTTAAAAATCTCTTTATGTTGAAATGCTAAGACAAAATAGAAAGGTCTTAATGGTTTATAGTGCTTAAAGTAAGTAACCTGTTTTAAAATGTCTACATTCTCAGGATTCGTATCAATAATAGTATCCACAGTTCCATCCATCATTTTCGCGAAAAGGGTCTTTTGTTCCTTAAAAATCCTGAATGTAACATTGTCCAGAAAAGGTCGCCCTTTAAAATAATCCCTGTTGGCTTCTAAAGTTGCTTTTGAGGAAGAGTATTCTAAAACTTTGAATGGCCCTGTGCCTACAGGCTGCTTATTAACTCCCGGGTCTCTTAAATTCCTGCCTGAATAGATATGTTTGGGAAGAATGCCAACATTGAGGCCAGATAATACAGGCGCATAAGGCTGGCTCAAAATCATCTCTATTGTGTATCGGTCTACAATATTGACCTGCTTCACAGGCTCAAAGAACTGGGTGTAGTATCCCCTGTATTTTGGCACTTTAACGAGATCGTAAGTAAATTTCACATCTTCCGCTGTCAACTCAATGCCATCATGGAATTTGACGCCTTCTCTTAAATAAAACCTCCATTTCAGCCCGTCCTTTGAAGTCTCCCATTTATAAGCCAGGTCAGGGACAATATAAAATTTCTCATCCGGTTTTACCAGCCCATTGAATGCCATATGAATCAAAAATCCTGAGGTGCCGCTGTTTGAAACAACCGAATTAATGATATCGATAGGCTCATAGTGACCTATTGTTAGATGACCTCCATAGGCTGGTTTTTCTTCAGTCTCTGATTTATAACAGGATGGGAGAAAGGAAAGAGTTGTTACCAGAAGAAATAACGTGGCCCGTATCATGAAAGTGGATTTTACCGCATTCAGAGAGGGTTCGTAAAGGAAAAGAATATTAGAAGCAGGTAACCACGAAATACACGAAGAACACGAAGGAAGAAAGTTTTTTGTAATTATTTTTCTCCGCGATCTTCGAGGTAAGTTTATTTCTTTTTAAAAATCCAGAAGGTATAGTCGAAGGGGATAAGAAGCTTGCAGAAATATTTTTTTACAGGGTTGTCCCATGCCAAAATCTCCCTGCTGCCGTGTACGGCATGGAGCTTAAATCCGCAGCCTGTGAATGCCCTGTAAATCTCCCATGGAGTAAACAGATGATAAAAGAGGCTGTCTTTTTTATAAAAAAAATCATTATGCTCCATTTCAGGGTTATGGATATTTCTTATACTATTACACTGTAAAAAATTCTTTTTTAGGAAGGCTTTATTATTAGTTTCACCGGAGCGGTAGCTCCATTTGATTTTGGCCATCCATGGCCTCAACCCTTTGGGCGGCATTCCTTCGGAATCCGTCCAATTCGGTTTTCCATGCCGAATTGTGGTTGCGGCAACTTGCCGCTTTATATTGCTTTTTAGGAGTTTTCGCGCCACGTGGAAAGGATAATAAGCGGAGTGAAAGGTAGTGATTAAAACCCCGTCTTTTTTTAGACAAAGATTCAATTTTCTAATAATATTGTTTCTCTTTTTTTTACCGGGTATGAATTCCAATGAATTATGAAGGACCAGGATATAATCAAAATAATTTTCAGGGAAATCTACTTTTTCAACGTCCGACAGGATAAATGAAGTATTGGAGTAATTGACTGCTTTTTCCCGCGCTGCCTTAATCAGTTTTTCATTAATATCAATCCCAATGACTTCAAACCCCATTTCAGAGAGCGGGAAAGACGCCCTTCCCGCCCCGCAGCAGAGGTCCAGTATAGTCCCTTTCCGTGTTAAATATTTTTTAAAGAGAATCTCTTCCAGTGGGAAGAGGGATTGTTCGGAATAAAACTTTACAATCTTTTCCGATGAGTAGAATTTTTCTATCGATTCTAATACCTGCATATCATATTGAGGCAGCACTGAAACAAAGATAGATTACATAGGCTGTCCGAGAATGTCATTTTGAGGCTTTGGCTGAAGAATCTATTGCCTGCAACTCGTTGTTTTTTAAGAGATTCTTCGCTTTGCTCAGAATGGCAAAATAACTCCCTTTGGAGTTTTCAGAGCGGGTATAAAAAAAGGGACTGATCCAGCCCATTGACAGAAGTTTTTTCAGCCCCGGAAGAATAAGAAACTAAATTAATAGAATAAATAAGATTACCAATATGACCACTCACACCAATTCATTTTTATATTTTCTTTTTTTACTCCTTTTTTAATGATTTTTATTTTCATTCTGTCTCACCTCCTTTTATTTAAAATTTGCCACACATTCCACGCAGTTCCAAAGTGCGTGGCACATAATCTCAATTCTATTGTGCTAATTCCTCTTTCAAAAGTTCCGGCAACACAGTATTGAAATATTTCAATTCACAGGCAAAGCGCTTAAAATCCTGGTGCTTTACATAAGCGCTGGTCCGGCATCCGCCTCCGCAGAGCGGGAGATATTTGCATCCTTCGCAGTCCTTGCTTCTCCAGAGATCGACCGTCATGAACCGGGTGTTTTCTTCGTTCAACCCTTCATGCAAATCGCCGATTTTGAATTTTTCTCTTCCCACGAACCCGCCGCATTTGTAAATCTTTCCTCCCGGATCTATGGTGTAGGAATTTTCCCTTGTCGCTTCGCAGGGACCAAGAGAAATTCCTTCTCGAGTTTGAAAACCTTTACTCTTTGTCTCCTGCTTGAATTTAGCAATGTCCTTGACGTCCATGTCCGAATAAGTACAGACGTCAAACTGGGCTTTTCCCGCGTTTTCGATATTCTGGAAGATCGGCTTGAAATTTATGGCTTCCACTGAATCTTCAAAACCCGCCTCTTTCAGCAGATCCAGCAAGGCCGGGACAGATTTTTTATTTACTTCATCGTAGTTGCACCCGATGGTTATGGGGACCATCCCTTTTATTTTTTTCAGGTTTTTAATTATGGTTTTAAAAGTCCCTTTGTTGTTTTTAAAAATCCTGGTCCGGTTGTGCGCGGTCTCATCTCCATCCAAAGTAACTTTTATTCCTTTAAGCCCGTATTGGACCATTTCTTTGATGTAATTTTCAGGAAGGACAATGCCGTTGGTAACCATCATGAGATCGAGTTCTATATCTTTTTGGGACGTAATTTTATGAAGGCTTTTCGCGATAAAGAGCATCATCTCTCTGCTTCTTTTTGTGACCATGGGGTCCCCGCCATAAAACAGAAGTCTCAGTGTGGCGGGGCGGACAACTTTTAGTTTTCGCGAGAGCCATTCAATGACCAGCCGGGAAGTTCCTTCGGACATGTATTCTTTTTTTATTACCCCTTCTTCAAAGCAGTAGGTGCATTTCATATTGCAGTCGTAGGTAGCAAGGAGGGTGATGCTCAGTATTGAGCTATCGAACTTGAACTTTTGAAACCAGTATTCCAGTTCTTTGTCTTCATCAACTGTATCATTGACCATAATACCGAGGTCTTTGAGTTGAGACAGATAGCCGGTCTCTTCTTCTGTAAGGGGGCGTTTTTTATCGGCCTTTCCCATGGCGGCTTTCAGTTCTTTGTTAATTACCACCCTGGAATCGGTGAAAGTATTAAAGATTAATGTTTCTTCTTTATTTTCTTCCAAAGGTATTTCTACATTAAACCGGGAGGATTTCAAAAAATGATTCCTTTCAATTTTGAAGTTTGGGGTTTAATAAGCAAAGGGTATTCCCAAAAAAAATAATGGGAGCAGAAGAAAGGAAAATGGAGAGTGTGTGATAGAAAAAAATTAATAAAATGATTGTTTAATTGTTTGTATTAAATGAATTTGAATTTATACAGAGCGTTGGTTTTTATTGAAAAAAATTATTTGAAAAATATTTTAAAGTGAGATCAACAGGGCAATCCGGCCTAAAAATTGTGCCTAGCTATCAGTCCTTGTATTATATTTTTTATTAAAAAAACAGACTAAGACATTTCTACAAAGTTGCCCATCATACCGTCTAAGTTATTGATTTTCTAATTGATTCTTTAGTCATGCGCAAAGGTTTATGCAAAATAGAAATAATTGAAGGGATGGAAGAAATATTAAAGTTTATCCTACCGCGAATATGAGATTTTTCGCTTCGTCGGAATGACAAAACCAAGGGTTCGGAATGACATATCAGAAGGGGGTTGGAGAAAATCCTCTTTTTTTGTCTTTTTATATCGAGAAACCAGAAAATCAAGAGACATTTAATTATATGATAACTAAACTATAAAGCAATATTAAGTCAGGTATTTTTTATGGTATTTTACTCATGAAAAAGCTGCATTCTTCAGATAAACAAATTACTTATTTCAAAAAAGAAAAAGAAGGATATTTTCAATAACCATGTAAAAAAAATTAGAGAACTACGAATGATGAGCGAAGCTTAACTTGAACGTCTGACGAATCTTTCAGTTCAAAGCATTGACCGGATTGAAAAGGGACATGAATGTCTTCTGAATACCAGGAGAAAAATAATTATAGCTTTGGGATATAAACTGTATCAAAAAAAGTAGCGTTTCCCCTTAGTAATGATTTAAGACTTTCAAGTTAACAGATAAATCGACTAAAAGATTGGCTAATTTCTTAAAGATAACAACTGAAGAAATAAAGAACTTTGCCAGACTCACTGGATACAATGACGCGGATTATCTCAACATCAAAGATTTATACATAACCAGTTCAGAGATATCAAACCTCACGAATATCGAGCATGCTTAGAAGAACAGATAATTGTTAATTGCTGATTGCTGACTTTTTCTCCGCAACCTTGAGGGTAAAAATAAATGTTGCCCCTTTCCCCACTTCGCTTTCGACTCTTATCCTTCCCCCATGCTGTTCTATAATGTCTTTGGATATGGCCAACCCCAGGCCAGAGCCCCGTTCCGATTTAACACTTCTATAATTTAACTGTACAAATTTTTCAAATATTTTATCTAATGATTCCTGCGGAATACCGATCCCTGTATCAGCTATGGATACTTTAATATGCGGCACCTGAGTATTATTTTCGTTATTTATTGTGGTCAGGGAAGCATTAACATTGATAGAACCTTTCGGTGGAGTGAATTTAACAGCGTTACTAAGTAAATTAGATAGGACCTGTCCCAGTCTTTCTTTATCTCCATATATACACGGCAGTTCTTTTTCTACCTGACTATTTATCGATATTTGATGGTTTCCCGCGTCGCCCTGAAACACTTTTACAAAATGATCAATTATTTCTTTGATCTGAATTTCTTCCCGGTTATATTCCGATAATCCGGCTTCGATTTTTGAAATATCAAGAAAACTGTCAATCAAGCTGCTCAGTCTTACACTTTCCTTTTTAATGATCCCGGCATATTCACCTTGCCCCTTATCCGATTGGTCCCCGTATCTCAACAGCAGGTCTGAATAAGAACGAATAGACGTAAGCGGAGTTCGAAGATCGTGGGCCACCATATTTAAAAAATCAGTTTTCTTTTTATCTATTTCTTCCAAGGAGCGATTAGCGCTTTCCAGTTCATTTGATTTATTTTCTAATTGCTTATTTAACTTTAGCAGGCCCTCTGCCATTTCAGCTTTCAATTCCACTCTTTGCCGGTCGGTATAGAGCTTATAGAAATAAATTAAAAAACTAATAATAAATATCAGAATTATAGCAAACAGAGTAACTCTAGTCCTGTTGCTTTTTGACATGATATCCGATATTTCATCAAAAGGTAGTTCGGAACCGATATACCATTGTTGATTATCGACTTTGACCGGTAGATATCCTACAAGCGATCTATCTCCGCCTTCATGATAATAATCCAAAGGGAGGTGAGACCTGCTTTCTTTTTGCTGAAAAATCATTTTAATCGCTTTATCATGATATTCCTGCGACAAACCAAGAGAACAGTTAAGCAATTTGCCGGAACTATCAAATAACCAGGCGTGTTCGGAAAGATTATCTATTATGTTATAAATTGTATTCATCTCTATATTCATAATAACTATTCCCTTTTTCTTCCTGTTGTGCGTGACTGGTGTCGCTAACCGGATCACTTCCCGATGTGGAATTTCTATCTTTCCAAACTCTCTATTCAAAGTAATAGGAGATAGATAAAGTTGGTTAGACTCCATACTCATGGCTTTAGAAAAATAAAATTCTTTAGACTTGTTCTGCAACACCTTTGCCGGGAATAGATTGCCATCTTTTTTTCTATCTATCCGGACAATCTCCTGTCCGCTTGAGTCAATAAACCGTAGTTGGCGAACAAACGCGTTGGTTTCTGCCGACCCAACAAAGCGATGAGTTACAGCAGAAATCCAAAGATCAATCTTTTTCTCATCATTTTTTTCAAAAGCAGCGAGCAAGTTTTGCAATGGGAAACTATAAGCCACAGCAAGAAGTTCTTCTTTAGCCATTTTAAAAATCTGCCTGACCTGCCCCTCCGCTGCTTTCACTAATAATACTTGCGCGTTAGCCACTTGTTCTGCAATCTGATTTTCCATAACCTTCTGTAGACGCTGGAAAAAGAAAATAATAGTCCCCACGCAAAAAATCATGACAACAGTTAATATAGCAATTTTACTTTTCATTTCTGTTTCTATTTAAAATGTTCCGCTGTTAGCCATCACCTTTAAGAGATGACTCGTCTTTCGTTCCATAAATAGATAAAAATATCTAAATTATAATATATATTCTTTTGGGGGAGTAAAATCTGTCCGCGCATTATTAATCTTACAACGCCGGGCGGCGTTGCACTCCATAAAAAGAGGAAGACAACCATCAATTTACAGAAAGAACATCCATGCTCAGCTTATTACGATTTTATTATTTCTTGCAGACCATTGACGGCTGAATACTTATTTTGATGATGACGCTTTATTCAAATCCAGCATTGGTTGTTTTGAAGCATACTCAGTCATAACATATTTCTTGATTGCTTGAAATTTCCTTACCACATCAGCAATTTTATGAGAATTTTCAAGAACGGTTTCCATCGTTTTTTTTATTTCTTCCTTATCATCCGGAAAATTATCAAGCATAAGTTCTAAATTTCCCATGATGCCTGTCAACGGATTGTTAATCTCGTGGTTTAATGCAACTGCGGCTTCGGCAATGACATTTAATTTTTCAACTTCACTGGCTTTTTTAGTCAGCCTTATTCTCTCTATCGCCCTGTTGATCACAATGAGTACCATGTCAAACTCGTAAGGTTTAATCAGATAATCATAAACCCCG